>CAIYNH010000830.1 GCA_903927495.1 uncultured beta proteobacterium | reverse complement strand
TTTGTGCTGTCAATTGACGACTTTGGTACCGGTTACTCAAGCCTGGTGCAACTGGTCGATTTGCCGTTCAGAGAACTAAAAATTGATGGCAGTTTTGTGCAGCGCGCCAGCAGCGAGCGCAAGGCTGAGGCCATACTGCGCATCTCGGTCACGATTGGCCTTACCCTGGGCATGAGTGTCGTGGCCGAGGGCGTGGAAACCGCCGAACAAATGGAGTTTTTGCGCAGCTGTGGCGGTACCATCGTGCAAGGCTACCACTTGGCCCGACCGATGCCCTTTGCTGCTTGCAGCGCGTGGTTGCGGCGTGGTAGCAGCGTGAGTGGCTAGAGTTGAACGGGGCTGCTGGTGGGTTTAATCCGAAATGCTGCAGTCGCTAAAGTTCAGATTTACGATGGCTACACCTACGAGTTTTTCCAATTCAGAATCAAGTTCAGAACATCCTTGCTAATTTCTCAATATTTATCTATGTAATACGCATCCAGAGCATGTATGGCGAGCACTTACAGCTACCAAAAAAATAGCGACTACCATTTCAAAATATATTCAGCATTTTGATGAACTTGCGCTTTATCACACCTCAATCACTCAAAGCCCGAGTGACCCTCAGCACCCTGGTGGTTTTTTTCCTCAGCATTTGGCTACTTGGGGTTTACGCCAGTCACATGCTGCACCGGGATTTGGAGCGTCATCTGGGTGAACAGCAATTCATCACGGTAAGCTTGCTGGCGGCTCAGGTCAATCAGGAGTTGGTTGACCGAAAAAGTGCGCTGGAGTCAGCGACCGCCGAGATCAGTCCTGAACTGCTGGCGAATACCGCTAACTTGCAGCGGCAACTTGAAAGTCGCCTGGACCTGAAGCAATTGTTTAATGCTGGCCTTTTCATTACCCGCACTGATGGCACACCCATTGCAGATGTCCCGGTGTCGGCCAAGCGACTCGGGCTCAATGTCAGTGAGCGAGACTACATGATTGCGGCGCTCAAGGAGGGGAAAACCTCGGTCGGTCAGCCGGTACTTGGCAAAAGCCTGAAAACCCCGGTTTTCTCCATTGCCGCCCCCATTCGCGACGCTCAGGGCCGGGTCATTGGTGTTCTGGTGGGTGTGGTGAACCTGGGGAAATCCAATTTCCTCGACAAAATTACAGCCAGCACCTACGGCAAAACTGGCGGCTACGTACTGGCTGATGGGCCGCACCGCCTGTTCGTTACCGGTACCGATAAAACCCGCGTCATGGCGGCGTTTCCGGCTCCGGGTGTCGCTGCGGCATTGGATCGTTTTGGGCAAGGCTTTGAAGGCACCCAGGTTTACCTTAATCCGCAGGGGGTGGAGGTGATGGTCTCGGCCAAGGGCATTCCTGCTGCGGCTTGGATACTGGCCGCCACTTTGCCAACGGCTGAAGCCTTTGCCCCGATTCAGGCGCAACAGCAGCGCATGCTATGGGCTGGACTTTGGGTGTTGCTGCTGGCTTGCACCTTGATCTGGTGGCTCACCGCTCGGATCGTCAAGCGCCAGCTCGCCTCGATGCTGGCCACCACCAAGGCACTTACAGCCCGCACGCTTGCGGGCCAGCCGTCGCAGGCGCTGCCGATTTCCAGCCAGGACGAAGTGGGCGAGCTGATTGGTGCATTTAACGGGTTGCTGCAAGTGATGCGACACGATGCACAGCGCTGGCAATTTGCCATCGAAGGCGCAGGCGCAGGCGTTTGGGACTGGAATATCCAGACCGGCGAGGCGATGCTCTCGAAACGCTGGAAGGAGATGCTTGGCTACGATGAGCGCGAGATTAAAGATGATGCCTCTGAATGGAAGAGCCGGGTTCATCCGGACGATTTGCCGATGGCGATGCAGTCGATTCAAGAACACATAGAGGGCAGGACTACCTCCTCCGTAGCGGAGTTTCGCATGTTGTGCAAGGACGGCCACTACCAGTGGACGCTGGGTCGCGGTATGGTGGTGAGCCGCAGTGCAGATGGCCAAGCGCTGCGACTGGTGGGCACGCAGGAAGACATCAGCGCGCGCAAAAAAGCCGAGGCATCGATCCTGGCTGCCAATCAAGCCAAGTCGGAATTCCTGGCCAACATGAGCCATGAGATTCGCACCCCCATGAATGGCGTGGTCGGCATGGTCGACATCCTGCAACAAACCGAGCTCAAGCCTGAGCAGCAACGCATGCTGGAAACCATACACGGTTCGTCTCTGGCGTTGTTGCACATCCTCAACGACTTTCTTGATTTCTCCAAAATCGAGGCGGGCAAGCTTGAGGTCGAAAACATTCCAACCTATCTGCGCGAAGTGGTTGAAAGCGTGGCTCTGCTCATGCTTTCGCTCTCGAACACGCGCTCGGTGGCACTTTCGGTGTTTGTCGACCCAGAACTGCCGCTGTGGATTGCCAGCGACCCGACTCGGTTGCGCCAGGTGCTGCTCAATCTGATGGGCAATGCCATCAAGTTTTCTGGCACACAGGCCGACCAGCATGCACGGGTAATCCTTCGGGTAGGGCCTTGCACGTTGCCAGAAGGTGCACCGGGCGTGCAGTTTCGCGTCGTCGACAACGGCATTGGCATGAGCCCGGAGGTGGTGCAGCGGCTGTTTCAGCCCTTTACCCAGGCCGACGAAAGTACCGCGCGACAGTTTGGCGGCACTGGACTGGGTCTGTCGATCACGCATCGACTTTTGGCCTTAATGCACGGCCAGGTGTCGGTGCGCAGCCGCTTGGGGGAGGGTTCCGAATTTACCGTCGAGTTGCCGCTGCTGGCGGTGGCACCCGGGCGCAAACTGCCGCCCGAGCCCAGCCTGGCCGGGATCCTGGTGATTGCCATCACCCGCGATGCCCAGGCGGCAGAGCTCTTGCCTGCCTATTGCCAGGCCGCAGGCGCTCAAGTCGCGGTGGTGCCAGACTTGGCGAGTGCGCGCGCATTGTTGCACCAACCACCCGACGGATGGACTGCCACCGTGCTGGTACTGGGCCAGGCCATCACCACGCCGACCAGTGCGCTGGCTTTGCCGACAGCTACCGGCGTGGTCCGGCTGGTTTTGCGCGGTGCCGATCTGCCGACCGATGAGATTTCGCTGTTTGCCCGTCCCCTGCTCTACCATGACCTGCTTCACGCGGTCGCAATGGCCAGCGAGCGCATGAAACCGCGCCCGCTGGCACCGGCCAGCGAAGACAAACGTCACCGGGTGCGCCCGGTAGCACCCTCGGTGGAGGTTGCACGGCAGCGCGACCAATTGATCCTGATGGCTGAAGACAACGAAACTAACCGCGAAGTTATGCAGGAGCAGTTGCGCCTGCTGGGCTACGCCTGCGAGGTGGCCCAGGATGGTGCTGTGGCGCTGGAGATGTGGCAAAGGGCACAAGCTCAGGATCCAGGTCGCTATGCCCTGCTCCTGACCGACTGCCATATGCCCCATCTGGACGGTTTTGCTCTGACCGAAGCGATTCGCGCCACTGAGCCGGCCGCCACGCACCTGCCAATCATCGCGATCACTGCCAACGCCATGCAGGGCGAATCGCAGCGCTGCCGCGAACGCGGCATGGACGACTACCTGTCCAAACCGCTGCGCATGAGCGAGCTCGCGCCCATGCTGGAAAGGTGGCTGCCGCTGGCCGACAACAATGGGCCGCCGGACGAAGTTACCCTTGCCGTTTGGAACCCTGCCACCCTGACCGAATTGGTCGGCGACAACCCGGTTTTGCACAAACGCTTGCTGGAAAAGTTTTTGCTGAATGCGCAACAGCAGGTCGCAGAGATACAGGCAGCGCAAGCTGCGGGGGATTTGAGTACTCTGGCCGGAGTCGCGCACACCCTGAAATCCGCCGCCCGTAGCGTGGGTGCGCTGGCGCTGGGAGAGCTGAGCCAAAATCTGGAAACGGCGGGCAAGGGCGCAGACGCTGCCCGGTGCAGCCAGTTGGTGCCGGGGGTAGTCGCTGCAAAGGCGGCTTCAGCTCATCAAATCAACAACTATTTGTCCCTGTAACACCCGTCCAGCTTGCGCTAGCAGCTACTAATAATATAGCTATATGGTTGTGCTTTTTTGCATAGACCGCTTCGTCCAGACTAAAAATCACAATACCAGTGATACCATTTGCGGATGAAAATAATGTTGGGCAGGGATGTCGATAGTGCTGTCATACGCAGACTTTGCCGGATGGGCGCTACAGCCGTAAGTCCATGAAACCCATAAATTTCTCCTTAAACCGGGCTGAATTCGCCAGCATGTTGGCCGTCGCCATGCTTTACGCCATCAGCTCTTGGCTCACGCGCCAGTATTTCTCCCCAGTCGGTGAAGTCAGCATTTTCCACCTGGCCAGCGGTGTGGCACTGGCGGCGGTGCTGCTTGGGGGGCCGCGTTATGCCATGGGTGTCACGCTGGGTTCGCTGCTGACCAATGTGCTGCTCGGCGAGGTGCTCTGGGTGGTTGTACTCAACGCCTGTGGCGCTACGCTGGCAGCGTTGGTAGGCAGTTGGTTGATTCAGCATAACGGCCGTTTTGATTTGCGTTTGCGCACTTTGCCCGATTTCGCACGGGTTTCTGGCTTGGGTGGTTTTGTGGGCTCATCAGTCAGCGCCGTCATCGGGGGTGTCGGCCTGTGGTTCAGCGGGGCGGTCGATACCGCTGCCTACCCTGGCCTGGTGTTGCGTTCGCTGATGGGCGATGCGCTAGGTGTCATTTTGATGACCCCGCTGCTGCTGCTGTGGTGGCCCGCTGTGACGCAAGCCCGCACCCGACCCCAGCCCAGGCAGATCGCTGAAGGTTTGCTGATTCTGATCTGCACGCTGTTGGCAGGGGCGGTCATTTTTCTGGATGGGGGTCACAATTCGGTGTCCATGAACCTGCATTTGGTGATTGACGAAGTGGGTCAGGGCTACTGGATGTTTCTGTTCATTGCCTGGTCCGCAATCCGACTCGGGCAACGCGGCACCGCACTGGCCTTGCTGTTGGTGGCGGCACTGGCCGCGACCGGCATTCTTGCCGGCACTGGTTTTTTTCGCAATTCTGTGGCCGTGGGCCATCTCTCCGGCTACTGGTCCTATTCATTCATTCTGTCACTGGTGGGCATGGTGCTGGCCAGCTTTATCGATGCCGCCAGGCGTACCAACCGGACGCTGGGCCGCAGCCAGGCCGATGCCAGCCAGAGGCTAAAGAACGTGCTGGCAGCACTTGATCAGCATGCCATTGTTGCCATCACCGATGTGCGCGGGCGCATCCTCTCGGCGAACGACAAATTTTGCGATATCAGCGGTTACAGCCGTGATGAGTTGCTGGGGCAAGACCATGCCATGCTCAATTCAGGAATCCACTCCAAGGGCTTTTTCAAAGACTTGTACCGCACCCTGGCCACCGGGGAAACCTGGCAGGGAGAGGTCTGCAACCGAGCCAAAGACGGCCACCTGTACTGGTTGCGCACGACGGTCTCGCCTTTTGCGGACGAAGAGGGCAAGCTCAGCACCTATGTTGCCATTCGCTCTGACATCACTGGGCGTAAGCATGTCGAACAGGAATTGCGTTTCAGCGAAGAGCGGCTGCAATTGGCGACACGTTCGGGTGGCATCGGCATTTGGGACTGGGACCTGCAGACCAACACCCTGATTTGGGATGATGTGATGCTTAACCTGTATGGGCTGCAGCGCCTGGGGTTTTCGGGTGCCATCGATGCCTGGCAGGTTGGCATGCACCCGGACGATCTGGAAGAGCAGTTGGTCAAAATGCATGCAGCCATCGCCGGTGCATCTCGCTTTGACACCGATTTCAGGGTGGTGCTTCCGGATGGTCGCATTCGCCACCTCAAGGCCAACGCCGATGTAATCGGAGCAGCCAATGGCAAGAGTCACCGTATGGTGGGTGTCAGTTGGGACATCACCGCATCGCAACAAAAAGATGCCGAACTCGCCAGCTACCGCAACCACCTGGAAGATCTGGTGACGCAAAAAACCCTCGATTTGCAAGCCAGTGCTCTGGCGGCTCATCGTGCCCTGAGCGAACTTGTGAACCAGAAATATGTGCTCGACCAACATGCCATCGTAACGGTGTGCGGTTTGGACGGCTTGATTACCTACGGCAACCAGAAGTTCATCGAGGCCAGTGGACTTAACCCCGAGGAATTTCTGGGGCAGGATCACAAGATCGGTAACTCGGGCTACCACCCGAAGGGTTTCTTTAAGGAAATGTACGACACCATCAGCCGCGGTCAGGTCTGGCGCGCCGAGGTGTGTAACCGCGCCAAGGACGGCCACCTCTATTGGGTTGACAGTACCGTGATGGCCTTAATGGATGATGTCGGCAAACCACGCGAGTACATTGCGGTGCGGACTGATATCTCAGCGCGCAAGCAGAACGAGCAAATCGAGACATTTCATAGTGAAATACTCGAATTGCTGGCCAAGGGTGCGGCCTTGCCAGCCGTTCTGGAGGCAACGGCTAGCGGAGTCGAGAGATTGCTCACAGCAGCGGTATGCAGCATTTTGCTGCTTGACAGCGAACGCCAGCTTCTACGTGTGGGCGCAGCGCCCAGTCTGCCGGATTTCTTTAATAAAACCATTGAAGGGCTGACGATCGGCTTGGGTATGGGCTCATGTGGTACGGCCGCTTTTACTGGCGAGCGCGTCATTGTGTCCGACATCCAGGCCCATCCCTATTGGGCGGCCTTTCGGCAGCAGGCACAGCGCGCTGGTTTGCGCGCTTGCTGGTCCCAGCCGATTGTTTCTTCAACCGGGCAGGTGTTGGGTACTTTTGCCATTTACCACCGCGGTGTTCACACGCCTGCCGAAACGGATATCGCCCTGATTCAACAGGCCGCCCAGCAGGTCAGCATTGCCATTGAGAGGAATACATCGGCCGAGCAATTGCGCGCCAGCGAAGCCTACTATCGACTGCTGACCGAAGACGTGGTGGATGTGGTGTGGAAGCAGGACCGGGATCAGCGCTTTACCTACATCAGTCCGGCTGACGAGCGCTTGCGCGGCTACCCGGCGGCCGAGGTGGTCGGGCACTTGTTATTTAAATTCCTGACACCTGAAGGCATTGCCAGCCTCATGGAGCAAGTTCAGCAGAAACCCGACTATGACCCGCTGGACCCACAGGCCAACACCACCCTGCTTGAGTTGCAAATGCGCTGTAAAGACGGCTCATGGGTATGGACCGAGGTGGTCGCCACGACTGAGCGTGACGCTGATGGCATCATCACCGGCTTTCACGGCATGAGCCGCAGCATCGAAGAGCGCAAACGCAGCGAAGCAGCGCTCAAGACCAGCCAGCAGCGCTTTGAGTTAGCAGTAGAAAGTGCCGACGAGGGGGTTTGGGACACCGACCTGGTGAGCGGCGAGTTGTACCACTCGCCACGCATGTGGGGCATGCTGGGCTACACCGAAGCCCAACTCCCGACCACCCGCGAAGCCTGGGATGCGATTACCCACCCCGACGACCTACGCCACTTCAGGACTCAGGCGCTGGCCCACTTCAATGACCCCGATCACGAGTTCCGCGTCATTGTGCGACTGCGCCACCACACTGGAGACTGGCGCTGGATTCTGAGTAACGGCCGGGCCAGTCGCGATGCCCAGGGCCGTGCGGTGCGCTTTACCGGCACCCACATGGACATCACCGAACGGAAGCAGTCCGAAGAGGCAGCCTATGCCGCCAACCGCAGCAAATCGGAATTTCTGGCCAATATGAGTCATGAAATTCGCACGCCTATGAACGGCGTGATCGGCATGGTTGATATCTTGCAGCAAACCCCGCTCTTGCCCGAGCAGGCGCGCATGCTCAGCACCATTCACGACTCATCGATGGCCTTGCTGAACATCTTGAACGACATTCTTGATTTCTCCAAGATCGAGGCCGGCAAGCTTGACGTGGAAAGCATCCCGACTCATCTGCGCGAGGTGACGGAGGGAGTGGCACAGCTGATGCTTACTGTGGCAAGCAACAAGGGTGCGCAACTTTCCTTGTTTGTGGATCCGGCGCTGCCGGTCTGGATGATGTCTGACCCGACCCGCTTGCGCCAGATACTGTTTAATCTGCTGGGCAATGCACTCAAATTCGTTCCCCAGGGCGCGGGCCAAGTCCTATTGCATGTGAACCCGGTGCTCAGAGTTGATGGCGTGATGTGCGTGCAATTTTCCATCATCGACAACGGCATTGGCATGTCCGAGGCGGTGGTGGCCAAGCTGTTTCAACCGTTCACGCAGGCTGACGCTACTACCGCTCGAAAATTTGGCGGAACCGGGCTGGGCTTATCGATCACCCAGCGCTTGGTGGAAATGATGCACGGACGCATCATCGTCACCAGCACGCTCGGCCTCGGCTCGGAATTTATGGTCGAGTTTCCTTTGCTGGAAGCAGCAGCACCCAGGGGCCGCAATCAAATCAACACACCTGACCTGACTGGCGTGCGGGTGCTGGCAGTCACGCCGATTGCGCTCAGTTCAACCTTGTTCCAGGTATATCTGGGCAGCGCCGGTGCGCAGGTGAAAGTGGTGCCCGACCTTGCTACAGCGAGACTGCAACTGGCTCAACAGAGCGGCGAAACTGTGGTGCTGCTCGACTTGACGGACGAGATCAGCCCCGATGACCACCCATGGCCCAAAGGTGCGCACGTAGTCCGACTGGTGAACCGCGCCGATAGCCTGGCTGGCAAACCTGAAAGTGGTCCGCTTGAAACCCGAATACTGGCACGTCCTCTGCTACACCTCGACCTGATTCATGGCATAGCAATGGCGGGCGGACGCGTGAATGCAGCCGATCCAGTCCAGTTTGTCGAGCGACGCCGCACTACAAGGCAGATGGTGCCGACTGTTGAGGAAGCGGCACAAAGTGGCCAACTAATTTTGATCGCTGAAGACAACGAGACCAACCGGGATGTGTTGCGCGAGCAACTGCGCCTGCTGGGCTACGCTGCCGAAATGGCCAACGACGGTGCGTTGGCCTTGCAAATGTGGCGTAAGGGGCAGATTGGCAAGATAAGCCGGTACGCACTGCTGCTGACCGACTGCCACATGCCTAATATGGACGGTTTTGAGCTGACCAAGGCCATCCGCGAGTCCGAGTTGAGCGGCGCGCACCTGCCCATCATCGCCATCACCGCCAACGCCATGCAAGGTGAAGCCCAGCGCTGCCGTGAACGTGGCATGGACGACTACCTCTCCAAGCCGCTGCGCCTGAACGAGCTTGGGCCGATGTTGCACAAGTGGATGCCTGAATCCGTTGCAAACCTGAGCGCTGACACTCCGTGCATGGTCGACATCTCAAGCAAGGACGAGATCAAAGCTGTTAAGGAGCGAAATCCTGAAATCCATCCATTTGCAGACTTCCCCATCTGGAATCCAGACATTTTGAGCGAGCTAGTGGGTGATAACCCGGCGTTGCACAAGCGCTTGCTGGAAAAGTTCTTGATCAACGCCGACATACAAGTTGCCGCCATCGTTGCTGCAGCTGGCGCCGCAGACGCTGCCACTGCAGGCGGAGAAGCGCACACACTCAAGTCTGCTGCCCGCAGTGTCGGTGCACTGGCCCTGGGCGAACTCTGCCAATCGCTGGAAAACGCCGGGCACGCTGGTGACGCACCAGCCTGTTTGCACCAAGCCGCTTCTTTACCCATTGCATTGGCCCAAGTTGCCCATAAAATAAAACTCTATTTAGCGCCATAGAGCGTCACCTTCAAGGTCCCCTGTCACATGAATCTCGAAAGTCTCTTCCAGCAGCCCAAAGCCTTGCCCACCATACCCAAAGTCATGCAGGCGCTAATCACCAGCTTCAATGACGAAGATGTGGCTGTGGCTCACCTTGTAAAGCTTATTTCTGCCGATCAAGTGCTGAGTGCCAACGTGCTGCGGATGGCCAACTCAGCCTATTTCGAGGTACCTTACACCGTGGCCACGGTGGTCGATGCGGTCACCAAGCTCGGCTTTACCAACGTTCGCACCCTGGTGATCAGCATTGGGCTGAAGGGCAGCTTTCAGTCCATCCCCGGCATCAACGCGCCTCAATTTTGGCGGCACAGCTTGCACACTGCGGTGCTGTCGCGCTACCTCGGCGCACGGGTGGCAATCAAGCCAGATCTGGCTTTTACCGTGGGCCTGATGCACGCCATTGGCGAGTTGGTGATGCACCTGGGTATGCCCCAGGAGATGTTGCAAATGGATAAGGTGCTGGGCTTGCTCGACCCAAATCGGCTGGCCACTGAGCAGGCAGCTTTTGGTTTCACACATGCCGATGTGGGGGCTGAATTGGCACGTCGTTGGAAATTTCCAACGGTGTTTTCCAAGGCCATTGCTGGCGCCGGTAACCCACTGGCGCAGCCCGACTTTGATCCACTTGCGGCCTTGGTACATATCGCCGCCTGGCGCTCTCGGGCCGACGAAAACCTGCTCAGTCCGGCACAACTTGAGGCGGACTGGTCAAGTAAATTGGCGGCCAAAATCCCCCTTTCACGCAATGAAGTGTTGCAAGACCTGCCGAGCTTAGCGACCCTCAGTGCCGGATTGGACGACTTGTTTTATTAAACAAAATTGGCTTGAAAAGCCCGTATCACTAGCATAAGCAGCTATTATTAATATAGCACTCCACGGAAGAAAATGAGTCTGAATGATTCTGCCACCTGAGGCGGGTTCTCACAGCCGCAGTGATTTTGGGGTCGGATCCCGATTCGGCTCGTTGTCGCTTGATTGAGTCAGCAGTTTCAAACCGAATCGGGCTCAGACCCCAATATCACGGAACAGTGATCACAGTGCTACGAAGTTAGTAGTTCATTACGCTTTGCCAGTAAGTGTTAGAGCGAGTTTTCCATTGAACCTTGGTGCTGCTGAAACGCAACAAGTGGATGGCGTTAGAACGCTGAATTGAAGTCACAACCGGCTGTGCTGAACTGTTGACTGTGAAATGTTGTTTCTGCGTTGTGGTTTTTTGGCTCTTGCCCCCACTCCCCCCAACCCCCTCGCCCCGCCGGGCGAGGGGGAGCTTAACAGCCCTATGTGGCCGGCAAACTGTGGGCTGACTTCTTGAAGCACGACTGCCCGGGTAATACCTTCAGACACCCTGCGAGGTTTGGTCTCAATATTTGCGCCGAATCCGCTCTGCCCTCAATTGGACTTTGCATTTCGCTGCCTGCCCGCAACCACCACAGGCGCAGTGATTTTGGGGTCGGATCCCAATTCGGCTCGCTTTCGCTTGAGTGGGTCAGCGGTGTCACTCCGAATTGGGCTCAGACCCCAATATCACGGATTAGTTGTCACGGCGCTATTATGTTCATAGTGCTTTGCGCTTTGGCTGTAAGCTATCAGAGACTTTTTACCTCTGAACTTCGGTGCTGCTGAAATGCCACAGTTGGCTGTGAGCGGCTTCACCCCGAGACGGGATCAATCCTTAACCGGACTTTGCATGTCGCCGCCCGCAACCGTCACAGGCTTAGTGATTTTGGGGTCGGATCCCAATTCGGCTCGCTTTCGCTTGAGTCGGTCAGCGGTGTCACTCCGAATTGGGCTCAGACCCCAATATCACGGAATAGTTGTCACGGCGCTATTATGTTCATAGTGCTTTGCGCTTTGCCTGTAAGCTTTAAGAGACTTTTTATCTCAGAACTTCGGTGCTGCTGAAATGCCACAGGTGACTGGCGATGGGCTGACGAATTGAAGTCACAACCGGTTGGTTTGAACTGTTGACTGTGAATTGTGGGGGCTGCGT
>CAIYNH010000829.1 GCA_903927495.1 uncultured beta proteobacterium | reverse complement strand
TGAACTTGTGTTGTTGGTAATCTGGATGTCAGCCCCGGTTTCATTGGTGAGCGTGATTCCGGTGCCGGCAGTGTTCATTTTGGCACTTACGCCTGTCAGAGATGCCTTGTCATTGAACGCGGTAATTGCTGCTGCCAAACCGTCGGCATTGTTCAGCGCGCCTACGTTAAATGCAACTGTCACAGGTGTTGAGTTGTTGGATGTGACGGACAGGGCGTAGCTCCCTGGTGTCGCGGTAAATGTGTCGGCATCGACATGCGTACGAGCTGTCGCCAGAACGCCGGTGGTGCTGGATTTTGCGTTGATATTGGAAGCTACCACTTTGGCGCTTTCACCAGCCGTGATTGTCACAGGCGAACTTCCTGACGTGCCATTGATGGTGACCGTGTCTCCAATAATTGCGCTGGTCGTGCCGACTACCGCGACTGATCGGTTGGTGCCTTCGATGACACCCGTTCCGACCAAATCACCCGTAGCACCAGTGGTGGTCGCAACTTCGGAGCCAATACGGTTATTGCCATACTTGTTGGTGCTGAAATTTGCGGTGGTAGCAATGATGGTTTGATGGGCGTTGGCACCCACCTGAAAGGCTGCAGAGGTAAAGCTGCCATCCAAAATATTTTGTCCGTTGAATTGGGCGGTTTTGGCAATCCGATCCAACTCAGCCGTTAACTGGCTCACTTCCTGATTCAGCGCGGCGCGGTCACTGGCCGAATTGGTGGCGTTGGCTGACTGCACGGCCAGTTCACGAATGCGCTGTAAGGTTGAGGTGGCGCTACCAAGGGCACCTTCTGCAACCTGCGACAGCGAGATGCCGTCATTGGCATTGCGTGCCGCTTGATTCAAGCCGCGCACTTGTGACGTCATGCGGTCGCTGATGGCCAGGCCGGCAGCGTCGTCTTTAGCGCTGTTGATGCGCATGCCAGAGGAAAGGCGCTGCATTGAAGTGGCCAAAGATGCTTGCGACATGCTAAGGTTTCGTTGCGCAGTCAGCGACTGGATATTGGTGTTAATGGTTGAGGCCATTGCGAAACTCCTTAAAAGATTAAATCGGCGTCGTCGCCGATTGCAACGCCTGCTTTGACTGCAGACAAATCAGTAACGATGGGTAAATTGTGAAGACGCTGCTTTTTTGTATTCAGAGAAAAAGAGCCGAAAAAACCAGCCATTTAAATGGGTCGTTGCGAAACTGAATAAGGGTTTACCCCTAAATGAAAGAACAGACATGAAAAGAGCCGACTTATTTGATTTGTTGCCACAATTTCTCGTGATAAATGAGTTTTCCGATTTATGTGGTTAAAGTTTTCCGTGGGTTACCCGAAAACTAATCCAACGGGCTCATTGCGGGTTCGTCGTCCGGATGGCGTTACCAGCAAAGGCGCACCGGTCATAGCGGTCAGCAGTAGTGCTGACGTTGGGATCGGCATATCGCCGGATTTAGTGAGTTTTTACTAGGAGTAACCAAAATGACTGCCACCATCAATAGCAATATCAACTCGATGACTGCACAAAGAAACCTGACCACCAGTCAGGCCTCCTTGAGTCAATCCATTCAACGTTTGTCATCGGGTTTACGCATCAACAGCGCCAAGGATGATGCCGCTGGCCTGAGTATTTCGGAGCGTTTCACGTCGCAAATTCGCGGCTTGAATCAGGCGGCCCGCAACGCCAATGACGGCATTTCGTTATCGCAAACGGCAGAAGGTGCGTTAGGTGCATCCTCAACCATCTTGCAGCGTATTCGTGAACTGGCTGTGCAATCCGCAAATGCGACAAATTCCGCAAGCGATCGTAACGCCTTGAACCAGGAAGTCGGTCAACTCACATCTGAATTGGACAGGATTGCAAAAACGACGCAATTTAATGGGCAATTAATATTAGACGGAAGCATGACATCGGCTGATTTCCAAGTGGGTGCCAACGCCAATCAGACCATTTCAGCCACAACGGGTAACTTTAATGTGGCTAGTTATGGAAACAACCGCATTGGATCGAAGGCCGCAACAGCGACCGACAATACCGGCGATTTGGCATTGGGGACAGGCACTGCGGGATCGAATGTTTCTTTCACGGTTGCCAAGGCTTCCAACCAGATTGCAGCAGACGCAACCTTTGCGATCAACGGGTCATCCGGTAGTTCTGTTATCGGCCTGAATGCAGGAGATAGTGCCAAAAAAGCCGCTATTGCTATAAATGCTAAGTCGGCGAGTACCGGTGTTACAGCCAGTGCGCGGACATCAATTGATATGACAGCTTTGGTTGGTAATGCGAGCTACACCCTTGACATTACATCAACCAACACCACTGCCGCCACTGTCAGTTTTACCATGGGTGCGCTAAATAATGCTGAAGGCTTGTCAGGAGCAATTACTGCGATTAACGACAAGTCTTCTGTGACCGGCGTGACGGCAAAATTAAATTCCACCAGCGACGGCATCTCATTGACCAATGCTTCTGGGGAAGACATCCTAATTGGGAACAAGAGTGCGGCAGCGAGCGTGATCACGGTGGGGACCGTGGCAGGTATCGCTGGTGATAAAGGTGCTGCTGGTGTGGCGGCTGATGCTAATTCAGCGTACACCACTGGAGTTGTATTGTTGGACTCTGATAAAGCGTTTAGCATTGTTGCGGCTACTGCGGCTGGTGGTGCCGGCTATTTCACTGGAAATTCATCCAGTCAACTTCAAAAGGTTGAAGGGCTTGATGTGTCATCTGTCGATTCAGCCACGCGCACCCTGTCAACTGTGGATGCCGCGATTGGTGTTGTGTCTGGTCAGCGTGCGAAGTTTGGTGCTTTGCAATCGCGCTTTGAAACGGCGATTTCGAGCTTGCAAACCACTTCCGAAAACATGAGCGCATCACGCTCACGGGTGCAAGATGCCGACTTTGCCACGGAAACCGCTAATTTGTCACGCGCTCAGATTCTGCAACAGGCCGGTACTGCCATGGTGGCGCAGGCCAACCAGTTGCCGCAAGGTGTGCTGGCGCTGCTGCGCTAACGCAAAGGTAAAAAACACCTGACGCTTAACCGGTTGCTCAAGCGGCGGGTTTTTTGAACGGCGATGGACTTGTGTCCGTCGCCGTTTTTTGGCATTTTGGGATTTGCGGGCTTTATTTGAGGTTTATAGCGCAGCCAATGGTGTCACACTCCATGAAGAGTTAAATCGCGCAGGAGATTGGTATGGCAACGATTTCATCAGTAGGTATTGGTAGCGGTCTGGATGTCAATAGCATCGTGACCCAGATGGTGGCTTTGGAAAAGCAACCACTCAAGTCATTGGCCGTTCAAGCCACCAATGTGCAGGCGCAAATTTCGGCGTTTGGTACGATTCAATCCCAGTTTTCGGCCTTGTCCGATGTAGCTACTGCAATAGCGAGCAGCAGCGCCTGGGTGGCTCGCTCGGCCTCATCATCGGGCAGTGCCGCCACCATTTCGGTAACCTCGGCAGCGGCGGCAACCTCCTTCACGCTCGATGTTGATGCGCTGGCGCAAAAGCAGTCAGTTTCCTCGGCACCTTTGACCGCAGGCTCCTATGTGGGGGCCGGGTCGCTCACGTTCAGCATCGGCTCCTGGGCCGGGGTTTCGGGCAGCGCGAGCACTGACAATGCCGGCGTAGCAACAGCAGATGCCGCGCTGCCAGTCGCCCAAGCCGCACTGGTTACCGCCAACAACAACCTGACAACCGCTAATACTGCCTTGACGACGGCCAATGACAACCTGACGACGGCGACCACGGCATGGACGACTGCAGACGCTGCCTTGACAAGTGCCAACGCCACACTGACGACGACCTCCGCTGCATCTGCGCTAACCGACAGTGCGTTGGCTACGGCAAACTCAACTTTGACCAGTGCTCTTGCTGCATCGACTACAGCTGACGCTAACCTGGCCACGGCCAACACCGCTGTGACGAGCGCCACGACGGCATCCACGAATGCCAATGCAGCTTTGGCATCGGCCAATACAGCGCTGGCAACAGCCACCAGTGATGCTGTGGCACCTAACGCAGACTTAACCGCGGCTGATGCTGCTCTTGCCACAGCAATTGCAGATGCGGTAGCTCCGAATACTGCACTGACCACGGCCAACACCGCCTTGGCCAATGCGAATACTGGGCTAAGCAGCGCCAACACTGCACTCACGAATGCCAATAGTGTGTTGGCGATGGCGACTACCGCTTCGACTGCAGCCGATGCTGCATCGGCCACTGCGGCGAGCAATGCTTACGATGTCAGTGTGCCAGCCGATGCAGCCTTGGCCGATGATGCTGCAGCGAAATCTGCACTGGCCAGTTATTCGACTAATTATTCGATTTCTAATCCCGGCACCGGTGCCGATGCCCTGGCGACCTATTCCAATGCTTATACGGCGTGGGTGGATGCCATTGTGGCTAACGACCATAAGACCCCGGCTTTGCAGACTACAGAAAACAGCGCTCGCTCAGCACGGGTCTTGGCCTATGGCGCGCTGGTCAGCGCCGACCCTACAGCTCGAGCGGCAGCCGACGCTATTACTGCGACCGCAGATGCAAGCAATGCTTCAGCACTGAAAGGTGTTTCGATTACGGCGGCTGATGCCGCGACTGCCGCCGCTGCAACAGCGCTGACCGCACTGACAGCCAAAGTCAGCGCAGCCACGGCCAAGACCACAGCTACCGATGACGTCGCCACGGCTACCGGTATTCTCGCCACGGCTGTGGCAAATCAAACTGCCGCTGCTGCCGCCGCTTTGACAGCCAACGATTTGGTAACTACCCGCACCGAAGCCAGAAATACAGCGGCAGGCCTGGCCGCCATTGCCAATGGCCTGGTCAGTACACGCACCACCGACCAAGTGGCTGCCGCTTCAGCGGCCGTCTTTGCCACGAATGCCCTTGCCACTGCCAATAGCAACCAAGTGACCGCCGCAGCCGATGCCCTAACGGCAGCTAACGCGGTCACCACTGCCACATCCAATCAGTCCACTGCCGCCCTAGCTGCAGTCGCTCCGGCGGCCGCCACAGCCACTGCTGTGACTGCTCAGGCCGCCGCCGCGACTGCCGCGACTGCCGCCACTGCTACTAAAAATCTAGCGACTACAGCACAAGCCACAGCAGCTGCAGCCGTTGTGACTGCCACAGCTGCGGTTGCAACCGCGACCACGGCGGTAACTTCAGCCACAACCGGCATGACCAGCGCACGTCCAACATTCACTTCGGCGGGGGGCACGGATGTGGTCGTAACCGCAACCGCAACCGATACGGTGGCTACTTTGGCGGTGAAGATCAACGCCGCCAACGCGGGGGTTGTTGCCACCACATTCTTTGATGGCACCAGCGATCGGTTGCTGTTGGCATCCAAAGACACTGGTGCCTCGGCCGGTTTTCGGGTGCAGGCAAGTGACGCAAGTGATGGTATCAATACCGACAACGCCGGGTTGTCGCGCTTTGCCTACGATCCGCAAACCAGCGCTTTTGGCATGGCCAGTTCTGGCATTACCGCAAAATACGGTCAAGATGCCAGGGCACGCATCAATGGCCTGGCCGTGACATCAAAAAACAATACACTGACCAATAACGTACCTGGTGTCACCATCAATCTGCTTGCTACAACCACCACCAACTATGGGCTTGGCACCGAAACTAAGTCGCCACTGACAATGTCTGTGAGTGAAGACGTGACACCTGCAGTTAAAAACGTGCAGGACTTCGTCACTGCCTACAACGCCCTGAGCGCATCCTTGGCTGATTTGACCAAATATGATTCGGCAACCAAAACTGCCTCGTTGTTTCAGGGCGATTCGGCAGTGCTGGGTTTGCAGAGTGTGTTGCGCAGTATGGTGGGATCTACCAGCACAGGTAGCAGTACCTACGCGCGACTGTCGGATGTGGGGTTGGAACTGCAAAAAGATGGCTCGTTGACACTGAACACCAGCAAGCTCAGCACAGCCGCCAACAACGGTACAGAGTTGCAGAAATTATTTACCACCAATAACAGCAATGCCTTAACCAATGGGTTTGGTGTCAAGTTCCGGGATTTGGCCCACGGCGTCTTGGCCACGGGTGGCTCGGTGGTCAATAAGGCAGCGGCGCTGCAGGGCGTGCTAAGTAGAAACACGGCCGCGCAAACCAAGGTCAATGACCGGGCTGCTTCTTTTGAGGCACGTCTGCGTAAACAGTACAGCGCGCTGGATGCGCAGATGGCATCGCTGACCGCGCTGAACGCTTATGTGTCGCAACAGGTGACCACCTGGAACAAGTCAACCGCCTAATGCTATTTAATAAAAACGGCTGCAGAGCTTTCTCAGTAAGCATTAGCAGCTACTGTTTATATAGTATTTTAAAATGTCACCGTTGCGCCCTGAATGTTCACTCAATCCGCTTCAGTTATTGCCGGCTATGCCGATAATTAAAATAACAAGATAAGGAATTGAGTATGTACACCTCCGTCAACTCCCGCGCAGCACATGCCTACAAAAGGGTTAGCGTTGAGTCCAGCGTTGACATGGCTGACCCGCACAAGCTGGTTTGTCTACTGTTTGAGGCGCTTCAGCGCAACATTGGCAGTGCCAAATTGTTTATGCAGGCTGGCAATGTACCCGCCAAGTGCCAGCAAATAGGCAATGCCATTCGCATCCTTGAAGAAGGTCTGAAGGCCCCGCTGGATCTGGAAAAAGGCGGTGAAATCGCTGCCAATCTGAATGCCCTGTACGACTATTGCGTAACTCGTCTGGTTCTTGCCAACTCTCGCAATGACGTAGCGGCTCTGGATGAAGTGGCCAGCTTGATTGAGCCGGTGAGCAACGGCTGGAAGCTGATCGAAGGCAAAGGGCCGGCGTACCTTCGGCCGGTTCAATAGCAGAAAGTTTGTCATGTCACAAATCTTGATTGATTACTACAAAGCCATCGAAAGCAGCAGCGCCATGATGTTGGAGGCTGCCCGGGCCGAAGACTGGGATGGCGTGGTGCGTTACGAGGGCGCGTGCGCCGTGTTGATTGAGCAATTGCGCGATTGCGCAGCAACAGAAGCCTTGGATGCCAGCTCAAGAAGAGAGAAAACACGCATCATGCAACGCATACTGTGCAATGATGCCCAAATTCGCTACTTGGCTGAGCCGTGGCTGGATCATTTTGAACACAAGTTTGAAGGGCAGCACTTGCTGCACTAGAAAAGCTCGTTTTTCACCTCTTATTGGCGCTTTAGAGCGCCTTTTGTTATTTAGACTGAGCCTTAGATCATGTCTGGAAATGGGTTTTGGTGTGGGCTGGAAGTCTGTATTTTTTATTGCTGTCGTCTGTCTGGCGGGTTGCGCTCAAACCAATGAGTTCAAGCGACCCGACTTGCCGGTGCCCAATCAATGGGGTACATCATCTGGCCAGCTTGAAGTCGTTGCGCTTAAAACGCATTGGAGCAGCTTTTTCATTGATCCTCAACTCAAAGCATTGATTGGACTGGCGCTGGAAAATAACCGTGACCTGCGCGTTGCCGCAGGTCGGGTACAGGAAGCGCGAGCGCAATTTGGCATTGCCCAGGCCGACCTGGGACCCACATTTAATGTCATGGGTTCTGGCAATGTGACACGGACCTCATCAGACCTGAGCGGCATTGGCGCACCGTTGACCAGTCAGCGCTTTGATTTGTCGATGTCATCCGCTTCTTATGAAATTGACTTTTGGGGGCGTGTGGCCAACTTGACCGAAGCGGCGCGTCTGAGCTATTTGGCATCGGAGGAGTCACGCCGCTCAGTTTATTTGTCATTGGTTTCGGATGTGGCCCTATCGTACCTTACGACGCTACAGTTTAAGGAGCTGTTGGCGCTAGAGCAGTCTACGGTAGCGCTGCGTGAGCATTCAATGCTGTTAATTCAGAAAGGATTGCAGGGTGGTGTTGCCAATGATTTTGAGTACCAGCAAGCCCGCAGTCTGCTGGAGTCTGCCCAGGGCTCCTTGGCCAGTTACGAATATCAGTTAAGAGTTGCCCGCAATCGGCTTGATTTTTTGCTGGGAAACGTGCCCTTTGAACTGAAGCCCGGTGCGCGCCTTGATCAGCAGGGTTTGGACATTGGACTCGCCTCTGGTTTACCTTCTGATGTATTGCTGTTGCGCCCCGACGTCATGGCGGCAGAGCAACGTTTGCTGGCGACCCACGCCAATATTGCCGCTGCCAGGGCAGCATTTTTGCCGAAAGTGATGCTGACCGCCAGTTTGGGCCTGGCCAGTCAGGGTTTGACGAGTTTGTTTAGCGGCGGGGCTTGGGCGTTTCAACCGATCATCAGCATGCCCTTGTTTGACGGAGGCCGTACCGCTGCCGGCGTGGAGTTGGCAGAAGCGCGCAAAGTGATCGCCGTGGCGGAATACGAACGTTCAATTCAAGTTGCGTTTCGAGAGGTTGCTGATTTATTGGCCGCACGCAAGTCTTTGGCACGGCAAGTGGCGGCCTCGGTGGTCAGCATCCAGGCGCAGACCCGACGCCTGGAAATTGCCCAAGGTCGACATGCCGCCGGGGTCAGCGCTTATCTGGATGTACTGGAGGCTGAACGTGAATTGATTGCTGCGCAGCAAATGGCCGCCCAAGTGAAGCGAGCGCAACTTGAATCGAATGTACAGTTGTACAAAGCGCTGGGTGGCGGGCGCGAGAACGTCACATGACGGGTTTGTATCGATTGATTCGGAGGCTTTGAGGCAATGGCGACAAGAAATTTGGCAAAAGACAAGCGCAACTTCGTCACCGCCTTGAAAGATGCCCGCCTTGGTATCCGACAGGCGCAGTATGAGGTGGGTTTGATGTATGCCAACGGAATTGGCGTTGAGCAGGACTTTGTGCAGGCGATTGACTGGATTCGGCAGTCAGCTGAACGTGGTTTGGCGGCCGCACAGTACCTGTTGGCCACACGCTATGCCAATGGTGTTGGAGTTGAGCAGGACGAGCATGAAGCCTGCAAATGGTTTATCAAGGCTGTTGATCAAGGGCATCCCAAGGCTGTCTATCGGTTGGGGCGTTTTTTCTCCAAGCCACATCCGGTTGCCGCCAGCAGTCTCTTTCAAAAGGCGGCGCACGAGGGTGTGGCTGAGGCACAATTCGCATTGGTCACCGATGTTTACAGCGATTTGGCCGATTCCCATGTGCAACAACAGGCTTTTGACTGGTGTTTGCGTGCGGCCGAGCAAGGCTTGGCAGCCGCCCAATGTGCTCTGGGGGACCGCTACGCACATGGCATTGGTGTTCATGCGGATACCGATCAAGCATTTATCTGGTACCGAAAAGCGGCCAAACAAAATCATGCTGCTGCACTGGTCGCCATGTCATTGCTTGATGAGAGTGGCTTGGGGCGGGATCGGTCGGGGGGGCGTGCTCGACGCTATTCCGGTACTGCGGAGCGCAGGCAGGATGCCCAGCGCTGGGTTGATGCTGCCGAAAGTGGTGACGCAGAGGCCAAATATTGCATTGGGATGATGTTCGAGCACGGCTGGTCTGTCGCACAAGATCGGGCACAAGCACAAGGCTGGTATCAACTTTCCGCTCAAAGTAACTTTTCTCTGGGGAAATTGGCCCTGGCGCGCCTACTTGAAGAAAATGGGCAAGACGAAGATGCCGTTGAATGGTACGAAAAAGCAGCAATATCTGGTGCTCAGGAGGCAGTTTGTGCGTTGGGGCGCCTTTATATGGCAGGTCGGGCCCGATCCATTGCTCTGGCTGACGGTGTGCAGTGGGCCATGAAGTCCGCCCAACTTGGAGATTTGAACGTCATGATGAAGCTGGCAACTATGTTTGGCGAGGGGCGTGATGACTTGGCTTTGACTTATCTGGAGATGGCCGCATCTGGTGGCTCAGCGCAGGCGCAATACCAGATGGGGCAGCGTTATGAATCGAACTCTGGGGCTTCGGCTATTAATGATGCGATTACTTTTTATCAGCGCGCGGCAGATCAAGGCCATGTTTTGGCGCAAAGTGCTTTGGGTGTGATTTTCCTCGAGGGTAGTCGGGTTGCCAAAAACCCGGTGTTGGCCCGGGATTGGCTAGAAAAAGCTGCTGAACAAAAAGACGCGAAGGCCCAATGGAACTTGGCC
>CAIYNH010000828.1 GCA_903927495.1 uncultured beta proteobacterium | reverse complement strand
ATCAGCAGCCATAGCTGCACCAGAAGCCAAAACACCAGATCCGATGACCGATTGCAAAATAAAAACGCGACGAGTTGTCATTTAATGTATTCCAAAGTTGATAAATAAATTCCGCCTACCAAGATGATCCGATGGGCAGCAGGGCGAATTTTCAGTCCTGATCGTAAATATGTCACGATATTTTTACTAATAACCGTCTAAATAAGTAGGTTGTTATGAATATTCTTAAAGGGTCATCTGAAAAAAACTGCAATGCCTATGACTGCCCAGCGTGGTTAACAAAAGTGATTTTGATGTCTGCCATGTTGTTCGTGGTCAAGCGGTTGCCGTACTGCGCCACGACTCTTCCGGCACATTGATTGGCAAGCCAGGCTGCCTGCGCACAATCGTAGCCGTGGGTGACAGCATACAAAAAGGCACCGGCAAACATGTCGCCAGCGCCGTTTGTGTCGAGTGCCTTGACTTTGGTGGCTGGGACTTCAATCACATTGTCCGCCTCGAGCACGATGCTTCCCTTGGCACTGCGTGTCAGGCACACCGTGCGCGACTGCTGACTCAGTTGTTGGCAAATCTGCACAATGTCGTTTGAGCCACACCACACTTGTGCTTCTTCCTCGTTGCAAAACAGATAGTCCAGATCATTGCCAACCATGGCATCCAGGCCGGAACGGCAAAAATTGATCATACTCATATCACTGAGTGTGGTGGCCAAAGCCACGCCTGCTTGCTTGGCAATTTTGCGACCTTGAATGGCAGCCGCCAGCCCCGTTGGTGATGCTGCCAGATAGCCTTCCATGTAATAAACGCGCGATTTGACAATGTCGTGCGGATGCAGCGCGGCCTCATCAAGATCGGCAGTTGCACCTAGAAAAGTACTCATGCTGCGCTCGGCATCAGGCGTGACCATCACCATGCAACTGCCAGTCTGCCCCGTGGGTGGCTTGGTGTGTGTCAGGTTGGTGGCAACGCCATGTGAGTGCAGATCTTTGGTGTAAAAATCACCCAACTCATCATCAGCGACGCGGCACGAATAAAACGCCTTGCCCCCAAGCTGGGCCAACGCCACGACCGTATTGCCGGCTGAGCCACCACCGGTGCGATGTGACTTGGCATGCTGGACATACCCCAGCAACTCGGTGCGACGCGGTGCGTCAATCAGTGTCATGTGACGCTTTTCAACACCTGCGGCCTGCAAAATCGCATCTGTTACTTCATATTCCGTGTCAACCAGCGCATTGCCAATGGCGTAGAGGTGATAAGTCATGCTTATTGCTCCACGAAGGCACGTTCGACCACAAAATCGCCTTGCTTGGTGGTATTGCCTTCCAGGAATTCACGCTTTTCAAGCAATGCCTTCAAGTCGCGCAGCAGCGCCGGGCTGCCACACATCATGGCACGGTCATGCGCTGGGTCAAACTTGGGCAAACCCAGATCAGACTGGAGTTGACCAGACTCAATCAAGTTGGTAATGCGGCCACGGTTTTTGAATGGCTCGCGCGTCACGGTGGGGTAGTACAACATCTGTGATGTCACCATGTCGCCAAGAAATTCATGTTTGGGTAGATCGATCGTGAGGAAATCGTGATATGCCAGCTCCGCTACTTCGCGCACACCATGCACCAAAATCACCTTTTCAAATTTTTCGTAAGTTTCGGGATCCCGTACGATGCTTAGAAACGGAGCCAAACCGGTTCCTGTGCCAAAAAGATACAGGTTTTTTCCGGGTAGCAGGTAATCAATCAGGAGTGTGCCAGTGGGTTTTTTACCTACAACGATTTGATCGCCCACCTTGATGTGCTGAAGCTTGGAAGTCAGCGGGCCATCTTGTACCTTGATGCTCAAAAATTCAAGGTGATTTTCATAGTTGGCGCTAACGATACTGTATGCGCGCAACAGTGGCTTGCCGCCCTCCTGGCGCAGGCCAATCATGGTGAAGTGGCCATTTGAAAAGCGCAGTGCCGGGTCGCGAGTGGTGGTAAAGCTAAACAATCGGTCAGTCCAGTGATTGACGCTCAAGACGGTTTCATTCAGAAATGCGCTCATGGGATAGGTTTGAAGTTAAAGCCAAAAAAAGGGAAGAATCTAAAACATGGCCTGTGTTTTATTCTGACAAATTTCCAGTAAATCTGGGTATATAAATATATTGCCTCCAGCGCTTATCTGATATGCACCAGAAGCTACATTTTACATAGCAATTTAGAGCTTGGCTGTGAGCCAGGCGGCAACGCTGGCAAGGGCCGCTTGCAGGTTCGCCGGCTCGGTACCTCCGGCCATCGCCATGTCTGGTTTGCCGCCACCCTTGCCGCCGACTTGGGCCGCAATATAGTTGACCAGTTCACCGGCTTTCACCTTGCCCGTGGTGTCCGCCGTAACGCCAACCGCGACCTGCACTTTCTGACCCTCAACAACCGCCAGCACAATCACGGCGGTTTTGAGTTTGTCCTTCAGTTTGTCCATGGTCTCACGCAAGGTTTTCACATCAGCCCCTTCGAGTCGCGCGATCAACAGTTTGACATTCTTGATGTCTTGCGCCTGGTTGATCAATTCATCGCCTTGGGCTGAGGCCAACTTGCCTTTGAGTGCAGCTATTTCTTTTTCCAGCGACTTGACGTGGTCGAGCACGCTCACCAGCTTGTCATTGACTTCTGCAACCGGTGCCTTCAGTGCGCCTGCGGTCTGCGCCACGGTGCTTTCGAGATGCTGCAAATAATGCAAAGCGTGCTCACCCGTTACGGCTTCGATGCGACGCACACCTGAAGCAACACCGCTCTCGGCAACCACCTTGAACAAGCCGATGTCGCCGCTTCGTGAAACATGGGTGCCGCCACACAGTTCACGACTGCTGCCAATGTCGAGCACGCGTACCGATTCGCCATACTTTTCACCAAACAGCATCATGGCACCAGTTTTTTGGGCAGATTCGATATCCATCACTCGCGCTGCTGTGGCCGCATTGGCGAGAATTTCGTGATTCACGCGGGATTCGACCTCGCGGATTTCTGCTTCGGTCACTGGGGTATTGTGGGCAAAGTCAAAACGTGTGCGTTCAGGATTCACCTGCGAGCCTTTTTGCTGCACATGGCTACCCAGCACCTCACGCAGTGCCTTGTGCATTAAGTGCGTTACTGAATGGTTACGTTGCGTGGCCAAACGCAGACTTGAATTGACGTGTGCCGTGACCCCGTCAGTCACTTTGAGGCAGCCGGTTTTTAAAATGCCGTGGTGGCCGAAGACATCGGCCTTGATTTTTTGCGTGTCGGCTACGTCAAACAGTGCGTGGTCGCAAAAAATGGCACCAGCATCACCGACCTGGCCACCGCTCTCACTGTAAAACGGTGTAGCGGCCAGTACCACCACCCCAGATTGACCCGAATTTAATGCCAAAACACTTACCCCATCTACGTAGATTGCTATAACTTCAGTAGCGTTTGTGAGGTACTCATAGCCAATGAATTCATTGCCAGGGCCGGTGTATTCCAAGGATTTATCCTGTTTGAACTTGCCAGCAGCCCGACCCTGGGCTTTTTGCTTGCCCATGGCCGCAGAAAAACCAGCTTCGTCAACAACCAGCCCCCGTTCACGGCACACATCTGCCGACAAGTCCAAGGGAAAGCCAAAGGTGTCGTGCAACTTGAAGGCAACCTCGCCCGAGAGCACCTTGACATCATCAGCCAGCGCTTCGTCGAGAATTTGCATCCCCACTTCAAGCGTTTCGTAAAAACGCTCTTCCTCTAGGCGCAACACGTCCATGATGCGGTTTGACT
>CAIYNH010000827.1 GCA_903927495.1 uncultured beta proteobacterium | reverse complement strand
CCTGCCGTGCATGGCCGGACTTGCCTGATCGCCCATCAATGAAACCGACCGCAGAGCCATGATCGAAACCGCCCCCGACCCGTACCAGGACATCCGCGATGCAGTGCGTACCCTGTGCGTAAGTTTTCCCGATGCCTACCACCGCAAGATCGACGAGCAGCGCGGCTATCCAGAGGCTTTTGTTGATGCACTGACCAAGGCTGGCTGGCTGGCTGCACTGATTCCGCATGAGTACGGTGGTTCGGGCCTTGGCCTGGCAGAAGCCTCGGTGATCATGGAAGAAATAAACCGCAGTGGCGGCAATTCGGGTGCCTGTCACGGCCAGATGTACAACATGGGCACGCTGCTGCGCCATGGCTCGACTGCGCAAAAGGAACTCTACCTGCCCAAAATAGCCCGAGGCGAGTGGCGTTTGCAATCGATGGGGGTGACCGAACCCAGCACCGGCACCGACACCACCAAAATCAAAACCACCGCCATCAAGAAGGGTGATCGGTATGTCATCAACGGGCAAAAGGTCTGGATTTCGCGTGTGCAGCATTCGGACTGGATGATTTTGCTGGCGCGTACCACCGCGCTTGCAGACGTGAAGAAGAAATCCGAAGGCATGTCGATCTTCATGGTCGATTTACGGCTGGCCGAAAAGACCGGCATGAGCGTGCGCCCAATTCCCAATATGGTGAATCACGAAACCAACGAGCTGTTTTTTGAAAATCTGGAAATTCCAGAAGTCAACCTGATCGGCCAAGAAGGCCAGGGTTTTAAGTACATCCTGGACGGCCTGAACGCCGAACGTACCCTGATAGCTGCCGAATGCATTGGTGACGGGTACTGGTTTTTGGACCGGGTCACAAAATACGTCAATGAGCGCGTGGTGTTTGGCCGTCCGATCGGTCAAAACCAGGGTGTGCAATTTCCCATCGCCGATGCCTATATTGAAGTCGAAGCCGCCAACTTGATGCGCTACAAGGCCTGCGAGTTGTTTGATGCCGGCCAACCCTGCGGCGCACAGGCCAACATGGCCAAATACCTCGCAGCCAAAGCCAGTTGGGAAGCCGCCAACGCCTGTATTCAGTTCCATGGCGGCTTCGGTTTTGCCAATGAATATGATGTAGAACGTAAGTTCCGCGAAACCCGTCTGTACCAGGTTGCCCCGATCTCGACCAACCTGATTTATTCCTACGTGGCTGAGCATATTCTTGGCCTGCCGAGGTCGTTCTGATGCAGCCAAGACCACTTGACGGTATCACCGCCGTCTCCCTCGAACATGCCATTGCCGCGCCCTTTTGCACCCGCCAACTGGCCGACTTGGGCGCACGCGTGATCAAGGTCGAGCGGCCCGGTGCCGGTGACTTCGCACGCGCTTATGACACCCGCGTCAAAGGCCAGGCCTCGCATTTCGTCTGGACCAACCGGTCCAAGGAAAGCCTGACCCTCGACCTCAAACAACCGCTGGCGTTACAGGCCCTCAAAGAGCTATTGAACCAGGCTGATGTGCTGGTGCAAAACCTGGCCCCAGGTGCGGCCGCGCGAATGGGTTTATCGTTCGAGGCGCTGCGTACCGGGCATCCGAAGCTGATCGTCTGTGACATCTCCGGCTACGGCAACGACGGCCCCTACCGCGACAAAAAGGCCTACGACTTGTTGATTCAGAGCGAGGCCGGTTTTTTGTCTGTCACCGGCACACCTGAATCACCCAGCAAGGCCGGCAACTCGGTGGCTGACATCGCGGCCGGCATGTACGCTTACAGCAGCATTTTGTCGGCGCTGTTGTTGCGCGGCAAAACCGGCCAGGGCAGCCACATCGACGTGTCCATGCTGGAAGCGCTGGCTGAGTGGATGAATTACCCGCTGTATTACGCCTACGACGGTGCGCCACCACCGCCACGCACAGCCGCATCGCATGCCAGCATCTACCCCTATGGCCCGTTTCAGGCAGGAGATGGCGGCACAGTGATGCTGGGCCTGCAAAATGAGCGTGAGTGGAAAATGTTTTGCGAGGTGG
>CAIYNH010000826.1 GCA_903927495.1 uncultured beta proteobacterium | reverse complement strand
GTCCAATTGCGCGCGACTGGTAGCCGTAATGGTGATTGTGATGCCCAGATACTTTCCGCCCTTGCTCTCGCGCAATTCAACCGTACTGGGGTCAAATTCGGGGTCGAATTGCTCGGCTATGTGAATAATGGCCTCAGTCAGACCATCGACCCTGGTGCCCATCACTTTGATTGGAAACTGACTCGGGTAGGTGATTAATGAAGCTTGATCAGCTGGGATGCTAGCGGTTGACATGCTGGGGGCGGTTGTTATGTTGGGCGCAAGGTGGTGCCGGATTATCGCCGGTGGACCCATGCTGAGTTGCCTTATCAGCCAACGCTAAACTACGCTCAGATTTTCTGTTCTCACTGATGTTGGTTAAGCTACGCCAATCAGTACAGTGGAATGGTCAACCTGAGGAAATTGCATGAATCAAAGTTTGCTTGGCAGCACCTTGGTCAGCCTTCAATTCGGCTTGCTGGCAGTGCTGACTGTTTTAAGCGGGCGACAGGCAACGCTGAATCAGGTGACTATCGCCGCTTGGGTTGCGCTCACCCTGA
The DNA here is from genome assembly GCA_903927495.1 of uncultured beta proteobacterium. Classification (GTDB taxonomy): domain Bacteria; phylum Pseudomonadota; class Gammaproteobacteria; order Burkholderiales; family Burkholderiaceae_C; genus Rhodoferax. The sequence continues at coordinate 4,077 of CAIYNH010000826.1, read as the reverse complement.
GCCTGGCAACAGGTCTCTGGGCGCTGGCCTCCAATCGCCTGGGAAACTTCAACATTCGACCCACACCACGCGTTGGCGGCAATCTGATCCAGCACGGCCCATACCGCTGGGTGCGGCATCCGATGTACACCGCTGTACTGCTTTTTGGGGCTGCCTGCGCAATGACCCCAGGTACTGCAAGAGCATGGATGCTCTGGTCTTTGCTGGCGGTCGTGCTGACGATCAAGGCGATGTTAGAGGAGCGCTGGATGGCAGTTGCTCACCCTTCTTATCTGGCGTATCAAACTCGAACCAAGCGCTATCTACCCTTCATCCTTTGAAATGCTGCAAAGCAGCATTTGTTCTGATTTTTTGCTCAAGCAGAGCGGAGTCCCTCGTATAATCCGTTGCTTTCCGACTGCTTGCGCTTGTAACCTGCGTGTAATTTGAGATGCCGATAATTGCGCCCGTGAATGACTATGATGCCAATGAGCCTGACGAACAGACTTGGCGGCAACTAACCAAGCCAGAGGCGCAGGCGCTCCGGGAACTTCAACCACCGATCTCGCCCTGGCGAGTCATCAGGTTGCAAGTAATCGTTGGAGTTCTTGTTACTTTGCTGGCGTGGGTCTTCAGTATGAAGGGCTCGGTAGCCTGGTCAGCGGGGTATGGCGCACTTGCGGTAGTAATACCGGCCATGCTGTTTGCTAGGGGATTGATGAGTCAGTTTTCATCAATAAACGCCATCACTGCGGGTTTTGGTTTTTTTGTGTGGGAAGCTGTAAAGATCGGTGTGAGTGTCGCAATGCTTTTTGCGGCACCGAAGTTGGTTGTTGACTTGGACTGGTTGGCGATGTTGATCAGCCTGGTTGTGACCATGAAAGTGTATTGGGTGGCGCTATTAATGCGTCCGAAACTAAACAAATGAATAAGAGTTAACAATGTCCGCAGAAGCTATGTCCGAACATGCTGCTCCGTCAGCCAGTGACTATATTGTTCACCACCTGACGCATTGGCAAAACAAGCCACAGACAGAAATCGTTGATTTCTCTGTCTTCAATATTGACTCGCTATTTTTCTCAATTACGTTGGGTTTGATCGGTAGTTTCCTGCTTTGGAAAGCTGCAAGTAGAGCGACTGCAGGTGTACCTGGTCGTTTCCAGGCAGCCGTTGAAATCCTGATGGAAATGGTTGATGGTCAGGCTAAGTCGATTGTCCATAACGCTACCAGCCGTAAATTGGTAGCACCCTTGGCGCTGACGGTGTTTGTCTGGATTTTCCTGCTAAACGCAATGGATTTACTGCCGCTTGATTTGCTGCCGAAGATTTGGGAAGGCATTTACGGCTCGATGGGGCACGACCCACACCATGCTTACCTGCGCGTAGTGCCGACGGCTGACCTGTCAATTACCATGGGTCTGTCAGTGTCGGTATTGTTGATCTGCCTTTTTTACAACATCAAGATTAAAGGCATCGGTGGCTGGGCGCACGAGTTGGTGTCTGCGCCTTTTGGAACCAGCAAAAACCCTATATTTGCAATTATTCTGGGCGTGGTTAACGTGGCCGAGCAGTTGATTTCGTTCACCGCAAAAACAGTTTCACATGGCATGCGACTGTTTGGCAATATGTACGCTGGCGAGTTGGTGTTTATGTTGATCGCCTTGCTGGGTGGTTCGTGGGCATTCTCGGCAGAGCCGGGAAGCTTGATGTTGCTGCTTTTGCATGTGGTTGCGGGATGGGCGTGGGCCGTTTTTCACATCATCATCATTTTGCTGCAAGCCTTTGTGTTCATGATGTTGACATTGGTCTACATCGGGCAGTCGCACGACGCACATTGATTTAGCGCGTTCACTTTTTTCGGTTTGTTTTTCGTTTTTTCGTTTTTTGTTTTTAATTAGGAGTCAATCATGGAAGTTATTAGTTTTGCTGCTCTGGCTGCTGGTCTGATCATTGGTTTGGGCGCATTGGGCGCTTGTATCGGTATCGGCGTGATGGGTAGCAAATACCTTGAAGCCGCGGCTCGTCAGCCTGAGCTCATGGGTGAACTGCAAACCAAGATGTTTGTGTTGGCTGGTTTGATTGACGCTGCGTTCATTATCGGTACTGGTATTGCCCTGTGGTTTGCCACTGCCAACCCGTTCCTGGCTCAAATCGCACGTTTGGTCAAGTAAGCCTTTCCTGCAACACCTTGTTGAAGGAGACTTACTGTGAACATTAATGGAACTCTGGTAGCGCAAGCTATCGTCTTCGCATTGCTGGTGCTGTTCACGATGAAGTTCGTGTGGCCGCCCATAGCAGCTGCATTGGACGAGCGTGCCAGCAAAATCGCTGACGGCCTCTCTGCTGCCGACAAAGCCAAGTCCGAGCTATCAAGCGCCAATAAGCGCGTTGAAGCTGAACTGGCCAAGTCACGCACCGAGACCACAGCGCGCTTGGCTGATGCTGAGCGTCGCGGTCAGGCCTTGGTTGAAGAAGCCAAGTTAAAGGCAACCGAGGAAGGCAACAAGATCATTGCTGCTGCCAAGGTTGAAGCCGAGCAGCAAACAGTCAAAGCGCGTGAGGCACTGCGTGAGCAAGTGGCAGCACTGGCAGTTAAAGGTGCTGAGCAGATTCTCCGCAAGGAAGTCAATGCTGGTGTCCATGCTGATTTGCTTGGCCGTCTGAAGACTGAGCTGTAAGAGGACGATCATGGCTGAACTTGCCACCATTGCCCGCCCTTACGCCGAGGCCTTATTCAAGGCCACTTCTTCTGATTTAAATGGTGCTGCCTCCTGGGTTGAGGCCTTGCAAGCCATTGCCGGCAATTCAGAATTGCAGCAATTTGCCGACAACCCAAACGTTACAAGCGCGCAGGTATTCGATTTGATTGCTGGCGTAGCCAATATGGCACTCCCGGAAATGGCAAAAAACTTTTTGCGAACCGTGATTGACAATGGTCGTTTAAGTGCACTGACTGAAATTGCAGAGCAATTTCGCGTTTTGAAAAACGCGCAAAGTGGTTCTGCTGACGCTGTGGTTTATAGCGCGTTTGCCATTGAAAGCGCGGCTTTGGCTGATCTGGCCACTACGCTTGAGAAACGCTTTGCGCGAAAGCTCAATGTGTCGGTGCAATTGCAGCCTGAGTTGATCGGCGGCATTCGTGTGGTGGTGGGTGACGAAGTTCTTGACACATCCGTCAAGGCTCGTCTGGAACAAATGAAAATGGCTTTGACAGCTTGAGGCGCAAGCCCCAGGTCGGCACAGGCCCAATTAATGAAAGAAGGAAAGAGTCATGCAACTCAATCCCGCAGAAATTTCTGATCTGATCAAGAGCCGTATTGAAGGCCTGTCCGCCAGCGCCAATATTCGGAATCAAGGGACCGTTGTCTCTGTGACTGACGGTATTTGCCGCATTCATGGACTTTCAGACGTGATGCAGGGCGAAATGCTCGAATTCCCGGCCGATGCCGAAGGTCAACCCAGTTATGGTCTGGCTTTGAACCTTGAGCGCGATTCTGTCGGCTCTGTGATCCTTGGCTCATATGAGCACATCTCTGAAGGCGACACGGTCAAGTGCACTGGTCGTATTCTTGAGGTTCCAGTGGGTCCCGAACTCAAAGGTCGGGTGGTAAATGCCCTAGGGCAGGCCATCGATGGCAAAGGTCCGATCAACGCAAAAATGACTGATGTCATCGAAAAAGTCGCGCCAGGCGTGATTGCCCGTCAGTCAGTTAGCCAACCCATGCAAACTGGTCTGAAATCTATCGACTCGATGGTTCCAGTTGGCCGTGGACAGCGTGAATTGATCATCGGTGATCGTCAGACCGGCAAAACTGCCGTGGCCATTGATGCCATCATCAACCAGAAGGGTCAGAACATGACCTGCGTTTACGTTGCGATTGGCCAAAAGGCCTCCAGCGTAAAGAATGTAGTGCGTGCTCTCGAGCAGGCTGGCGCCATGGCTTACACCATCGTGGTGGCGGCTACTGCCTCCGAGTCTGCCGCAATGCAATATGTCGCCGCTTACTCTGGCTGCACCATGGGTGAGTATTTCCGTGACCGCGGCGAAGACGCTTTGATTGTTTATGATGATTTGAGCAAACAAGCGGTGGCCTATCG
>CAIYNH010000825.1 GCA_903927495.1 uncultured beta proteobacterium | reverse complement strand
CGCATGTGGTGCGCCAACCAACAGCAAATGGCCCAGTCCATGCCGGTGCTCACGCAAGATCCGCTGGTGCTGGTCGACTGGTTGCCCTGGAACCACACTTTTGGCGGAAACCACAACGTCGGCATGGTGCTGTACCACGGTGGCACGCTGTTCATTGACGACGGCAAGCCAACACCGGCGCTCATGCATGAAACATTGCGCAACCTGCGCGAAGTAGCGCCAACCGTTTATTTCAATGTGCCAACCGGCTTCGAGGCCATAGCCGATGCCATGAAAACCGATCCACAGTTGCGCAAAAACTTGCTTTCACGCGTCAACATGTTTTTTTACGCCGGAGCAGCCCTGTCGCAGCCGGTGTGGGACAGTTTGTTTGAGAGCCAGGAGGCCGAACTCGGCGAGCGCATTGTCATGACGACCGGAATGGGCATGACCGAATCTGGCCCATTTGCGATTTTTGTCACCAATTCAAACGTCAAAGCCGGTGATTTGGGTGTGCCCACACCTGGTATGGATCTGAAATTGGTGGACGTTGAAGGCAAGACCGAGGCACGTTACCGTGGCCCCAACATCACACCGGGCTACTGGCGTGCGCCGATCGAGACCGCAGCCCACTTCGACGAAGAGGGTTTCTTTTGCTCTGGTGATGCTGTGAAGTGGATCGACGAAACTGATTTTCATCAGGGACTCAAATTTGATGGACGGATCGCCGAGGACTTCAAGCTCGCCACCGGTACTTTTGTCAGCGTCGGGCCGCTGCGGGTCAAGATCATTGGCGCTGGTGCCCCCTACATTCAGGACGTGGTACTGACTGGCATCAACCTGAAGGAAGTCGGTGCCATGGTGTTCCCAACACCGGCAGTTCGCGCACTGAGCGGCCTGCCTGCCAGTGCACCCATGGCTGATGTGCTGGCAAGTGCACCGGTTATCGTCCACTTCCAGACCGTGATCGACAATCTGGCAGCCTTGGCCACCGGAAGTGCCAGTCGGATTGCACGCATGTGCCTGCTGGCTGAGCCACCCACCATTGACCGTGGTGAAGTCACTGACAAGGGCTCGATCAACCAGCGTGCGGTACTGAGCCACCGCGCCCAGACCGTGGCGGCCCTGCACGAAGACAGCTTGCACACCATACTGAAGCCACGGCAAGACTCCTGAAGAGGCATTTTTCCGTGCCATAGTTATATGCAAAATTGGCCTTTCCAGCTTGTCATCAAAGCGTTAGCAGCTACACTTTTTGAAGTAATCAGAGAAGGATCATCCCATGAATATTGAAGGACAAGCAGCCCTGGTTACCGGCGCTGGATCGGGTTTAGGCGAAGCCACTGCCCATGAACTGGCCCGACTTGGCGCCCGCGTGGCGGTGCTGGATGTGAGCCAGGTCAACGCCTGCAAAGTCGTCGATGAGATCAACGCCGCCTTTGGCGAAGGGCGAGCCGTGGCCTGCCAGTGCGACATTACCAACACCGAAAGTTTGCAAGCTGCCCTGACCCAAGCCGCCACGGCCCTAGGCCCGGCGCGAATCTTGATGAGCATTGCCGGTATCGGCAGCGCCAAACGCATCGTCGGCAAAGACGGCGCTCCTGCGCCTCTGGAAGATTTTGCACGGGTCGTCAACGTCAACCTGGTGGGCACCTACAACGTAGCCCGCCTATTTGCTGCAGCCTGCGCCAAACTCGACCCGCTTGAAGATGGTGAACGCGGCGTGATGGTATTCACCGCTTCAGTGGCGGCATTCGACGGCCAGGTAGGTCAACAGGCCTACAGCGCATCCAAAAGTGGTGTGGTGGGCATGACATTGCCGATGGCACGCGATCTGGCGCAATACGGCATCCGCGTCTGCACCATTGCGCCGGGCCTGTTTGCCACGCCACTCATGAGAACTTTGCCAGAGGCCGTGCAGCAGTCCCTTGCAGCCAGCATTCCGTTCCCACCCCGACTCGGCAAACCGCAGGAGTTTGCCCAGTTGGCAGCCCACATCGTGACCAACACGCACCTGAACGGCGAAGTGATTCGTCTGGATGGCGCATTGCGCATGGCACCCCGTTAAGTTACTTTTTTTCACGACCACAAACCAGGAGACAAACCCCATGAAATTGCTTAAAACCCTCATTGCCACCGCGGTGACCACACTCGCTGCCAGCGCAGCACTGGCCGACATCACAATTGGTGTCAGCCTGTCATTGACCGGTCCGGCCTCAGGGCTTGGTATTCCAATCAATAACGAACTCAAACTGTGGCCTGCCACCATTGCCGGGGAAAAGGTCAAACTGATTGTGCTTGACGACGCTACGGACCCCACTAACGGTGTCAAGAACGCCAAGCGCTTTGTCACCGACGACCAGGTTGACGTGATCCTGGGTTCGGTCGCGACACCGGTGGCCATTCCCATGGCGGCAGTAGCTGCCGAAGCTGAAACCGTGCAACTCGCCCTGTCGCCGATTGGACTACCTGCAGGCAAGGACGGCTGGTCGTTTCGACTGCCTCAGTCCAATCCAGTGATGGCCCACGCTATCGTTGGTCTGATGAAAAAGCAAGGCATCAAAACAGTAGGCTTTCTGGGTTACACCGATGCCTATGGCGAAAGCTGGCTCAAAGACTTCACCGCCGAAGCCGACAAAAATGGCATAAAAATCATTGCCACCGAGCGCTTTGCCCGCTCCGACACCAGTGTCACAGCGCAGGCCCTCAAAGTCACTGCGGCCAACCCCGACGCGATGTTGATCGTGGCATCTGGCAGCGGCGCGGCCATGCCACACAAAGCCGTGGTAGAACGTGGCTATAAGGGCAAAATTTACCAAACCCATGCGGCTGCTTCACGCGATCTGATGCGCGTCGGTGGCAAAGATGTCGAGGGAGCTTTTGTGGTATCAGGCCCGGCCGTCATCGCCGAGCAACTGCCTGATAGCCACCCATCCAAAAAAATCTCCATGGCATTTGTTCAACAATATGAAAAAGCCTATGGCGCGGCCTCGCGCAACCAGTTTGCAGCCCATGGCTATGATGCCTTGCTGGTGCTG
>CAIYNH010000824.1 GCA_903927495.1 uncultured beta proteobacterium | reverse complement strand
GGCACGTTCCAACATCCCAAATGAAACTAACGACCAAATTCTCAGTGGGTATTGGGCTCATCACCATGGGCATCGTCATCGCTGCGGCCATGGCTGTGACGCTCAATCAAAAGTTCAATTCTCATGTCGAAATGATCGGAAATGATTTGCTACCGTCGATTGCAACATTCGACGGCCTGGAAATTGATGCCCAGAAAACACGGGCACTCATTTTGGAAATGTTGATTACCGATGACAATGGTAGCCTGGTCAGTTTGGCCGCTGAACTTGACAGCGTTGGTGCTAGTTCGGATGATTTTCTGCGCCACTTTGCGCTCGATACAAATAGTGACGAAGCAACAAAGTTGCAATTCAGGGAAATTCTTTCCAAAAGGACCAAGGCCCAGCAACAGGTGCAAGCAGTCAAAATCCTTGCACTCAACCATGACATCAAGAGCGCCAAGACCGAGTGGCGAAGGATGGACCTCCATTTCAACGAGTTGGAAAACACTTTGCGAGACGCGCGGGAATCCGCACTCAGAAAGGCCGATCGGCAAGTGGCGGATGCCGCGCAGACTTTGAAGCAATCGCAAACCACTGTTGCCATTGGCACTGTCGCAATCTTCCTGCTCAACGCGTTGGTACTGACTTGGGCGTACCGCAACATTGCTTCTCCAATTCAGAATCTTGCGACGGAGCTTGATAATTTCGAACGTTCACCCAACTTGAAAATGCGATTCACTGCCCAATCCGTGTCAGAGTTGAGCGTTATATCTCGGTCACTTAACGGATTGATGGATTGGGTTCACTCCCATGCGGAAAAGTTGCAGGAACAGCGAGATCAAATTCATCAATTGGCGCACCACGACCAACTAACTGGTCTTCCCCTGTGGCGACTTGGTAAGGAGCGATTGGAATTGGCGATCGCTTGGTCACAGCGCACGCTCGATCCCATTGGAGTTATGTTTGTTGACCTCGATGGATTCAAATCCATCAATGACACTTACGGTCATGATGCTGGTGACTTCTTGCTGCGCGAAATAGCAAACCGTTTAAAAGGTCAATTGCGTCTTGAGGATACGGTGGCAAGAATGGGTGGCGATGAATTTGTGGTGGTTCTGGCACGTCAAGCTTCAGAAACCGAGACGCAGCATATTGCAACTCGCATTATTGATGCAGTAGGTCATGCAGTGACTTTCGAAACGCATCAGCTGCATGTCGGTGTCAGCATTGGAATTGCCGTCTACCCGACGCACGGACGTGATGTGGATTCACTACTTAGCGCTGCCGACACGGCCATGTATTCGGTCAAGCGAACAGGCAAGAATAACTTTGCGTTCTATTCCGAGAGAGTGTGAGTGCGTGACCAAGGTAAACTGCTGTGGCAAACGATCTGTCTCCCCTACCGACATTTTCAACAATGACCGGCATCCCAAAGTGGCTTCCAATAGCCAGCGTCGGTAACCCAAAGCTTGATGAGCAGCACATCGTATTGCTTGAACTTGGTCGAAGCTTGCTTGCCTTGCTCGAGACGCATAGCGCAAACAGTCTGCCGGTCAGAGACATTCTGTCGGATATCGTGAACCAGTTCCAGGAGCACATTGTCCTTGAGGAACAAACCCTTGAAGTGAATGCCTGTCCCACGCTCGATGAACATCGAGTTGAACACCAAAATTCAATTAACAGGTTTGCAAAGTTGCTGGGCGATGCTTCTCAAGGGCAGTGCGAGAGCTCGACCGTAGTGGAGGTAATCAACGACTGGACGAATCACCACATATTTGAAAATGACTTGCCAGTAACACGTTACATGCGCTCGCATTGAGCTGCGGTAAAGCATGATTCCTCAACCGGCACGCAGTCATTCTTCTCTTGTCGTTCCACCCCAGCCTTCCATTGCCACTGAACATTGGCCGAACTATGGCATTACTCATCGGAAAATCCGCTCAAAAGGTATGGGTATACCGTGAGAAGTGGCATGCTCTTGCATTGGCTACGTTGGCTTGCTTGGCCTGTTTAGGTGTAGCGCTTACATTCGTCAGTCTGGCGCCGCATCAGACTGCATTCTGGTACTTGAGCGCTGTTTTCGGTCTCGCAGGGGCAGCAATACTTACGCGCTTTCCGCGTTTCGTTCGGAAATTGCTTCAGGACAACGGCGCCATACTGCTGTCTGCTGATGCCGCCGGATTGCGAATCACACACGGATTCAACGGCTCTGCCAGGAGCTATCCATGGAGTTCGGTTTCTGAGATCGTATTGGCCAGAAAGCTCAAGCTTGTTCATGCCGACGAGACAACGCACGTCAGTCATGCTCTCATTGTGTTTTTAGTTGGAGGAGAGCTTGGCAACTTTCGCTGGGCAGAGCGTCTGAAATCAGGGTTAGCGAAAACTGCTCATGGGCGTCTCTACTATTTAACATCCTACCCATTGGACGGGCACAATGAGCTTTTGGATGCCTTCCAAGAAGTGGC
>CAIYNH010000823.1 GCA_903927495.1 uncultured beta proteobacterium | reverse complement strand
ATCGTGTCCGCCCCAAAGGGCAGCAGCACGACATCCACGACCAACACCTACCGTTTGGAGCCTACCGGTGCCACCTACAGCGGTCCGGTGCGACTTTGCCTGAAGTACACCTCGGGTAACGCTGACATATCCAAGGTTGGGACGACCATCACGACGGCGCTGAATTCCATGCTCAAGGAAGTCAAGGACAAATACGGCAAGTCGACCTACCAAAGAGCACCCGGCGACCCAGAAGACGACAAGCTCAACAGCCAGTTGTGCGTCAAGTTGACATCGTTCTGAACTGACTGCCGGACAGCCGCTGCCTCGGCACCCAAAGGCCTGCCGCTTCGGTAGGCCTTTTCACTATCAACCTAGAAACCGCAGTTGCCTGAGAAAGAAGCCCCGCAAACCCAGCACTGACGGGGCTTTGCACGTTTTTGACACACTCACCCAATGGGTGAAATTATCAAGTGCGTAAAAACGGCCCTCGCGCAGGCATGCGATGAATTTGTAGCGGTGCAAACCATGGGCGGACGAATGCACGTTCGCTGGGACCATGGGGCGCAGGCCACTCCCCACGGACAAATCGTCTACTTTGCCGAATTTCTGGCCACAGCGGGCATCTTTGACAACTGGGTCAAAGCTTGCCCGCTGCACTACACCAGCCCCAACGCATCAAGCGTGCGCGATGTGCTGAGTACATTGGTACTGGGTGTGCTGTCGGGCTCAAAACGCTACGCCCACCTAGCCGGCATCAGAGGTGACCAAGTGGCCGCGCAGGCATTGGGTCTGAACAAAATCGTCAGTGAAGACAGCGTGCGCCGGGCATTGAGCGCCATGGATACCAATGCCGCACAGTCATGGATGCAGCAAGCGCTCAAAGACAGCGTGATGGAGGCGCTGGATCGCAACTCGATACTGCACTTGGACACCACCATCAAGTCCCTATACGGTCACCAAGAAGGCACCCAGATCGGCTACAACCCCCACAAGCCGGGGCGACCCAGCCATGCCCTGCACACCTACTGGGTATGCAACCTGTGCTTGGTGCTGGACATGCAGCTGCGTAGCGGCAAAGAACACAGCTCGGGTCACGGCCAAGGTAGGAGCCCAGTGCGTGAATTGCGCACGCTGGGATCTGTGCGGGGGGCGCTCAGTAATGGGTGTCTCTAGCGCGATTGCTGGGCTGAAGATTGTTGCTAATCAGGTTGGCAAATGTGACTTTGAAGTTCAGAAAATTTTTGCCAACCCAAGCAGGTACAAACAACTCTTCATAATGGACACCTCTAGGACTCCTAGGACTTAGTCCTCAATCCGTAAGACTGGTGTTTTTTTGAACGATCATGATTTGGAAACTTTAGCGTTGGCGGCTTTTGATCAGGTTGTCTCGACCACGGCCGGGTTTCGTTCTCGCACCGGGCAGCGTGAAATGGCGCAACGCATCGCTACTGCGCTCCAGAACATCACTTTGGGGGATCACCCCGAACCGGCAAAAGCTGTTGCCGTGATTCAGGCGGGAACCGGGGTTGGAAAGTCCGCCGCATACCTATCGACCACGGTCGCCATGGCACTCGCACGCAAAACTCGGGTACTGGTGTCAACTGCCACTGTAGCTTTGCAAGAGCAACTGATGACCAAAGACCTGCCGGCGCTGTCGGCCGCCCTTGACACTCCATTTGTCTACGCTCTGGCCAAAGGCCGTGCTCGCTATGTCTGCAAGTTCAAACTGGAGCGACTGGTAGGCTTCTCGCCTGAGACCCAGGAAATGTTTGATGCCGATGACGACGCCGCGCCAGCCCCAATGGCATTTGCACGCCAACTTAAGGGGCAGGACTGGCAAGATCCACAAAAACGGCGCATGCAACTCTACGATGACTTGGCCAGTGCCCTAGCCAAAGGTAAATGGGACGGTGACCGTGATAACCTGGGCGAACAACCCGACCCGCGCGACTGGGCCAGCGTTGCCGCTGAACGGCACACTTGCACTGCCCGACATTGCCCCAGATTTCGGGATTGCAGCTATTACGAAGCCCGAACCAAACTGGCTGAGGCGCAGGTGATTGTGGCCAACCACGATTTGGTATTGGCATCACTCGGCATGAAAACATTACCGGAATTGCACAAATGCCTAGTAGTGTTTGACGAGGGCCACCATTTGCCAGGGGTGGCGCTAGACCAGTTTGCCTGCACCATGGATTTAACCGGATTGCGCTGGCTGGATAAGTTGCCCAAAGTCTTGCTTGAAGTGGGCGACAAGATCGGCATGTTGCCAGAGCAGGATGTGAGTACGTTGAGCCAACAACTTAAGTCAGCGCTGCAAGACCTTGGGCGATTAAGCATCGATTTGCTCAAACAAGCAGCACCCAGTTTTGACGTGGTGCAGCGTTTTGCTGATGGTCTGTTACCCGAGTCGCTGGTTGAACCTCTGGCACTGGTTCATGGCCATGCTGGTGGGTTATCGCAAGTGTTGGACTCTATGGGTGCTGAGCTCAAACGCCGTGCCAAAGAAGACCCTTCGCAGGCCGCCAGTTGCTCAGTCCAATACGCCCGGCTTGGGCAAATGGCACCCAAACTCAGCAGCCTGGCCAACACCAGCAGCATGTTGCTGGCCCATGGAGACAAGCCCTTGGCCAAGTGGCTCAAGGCTGATACCAGTTCGGGCCTGGTGTATGTGAGTGCACATGCCTGTCCGATTGTGCCTGGCGACTTATTGCGACAACACCTGTGGAGTCAGGTGCGTGGTGCGGTTGTCACCTCAGCGTCGCTGACCAGTTGCGGAAGTTTTGACTATTTTTTGGCTGAAGCCGGTCTTGATGATCAGCAGCACGCTTCAACGCTTGCGGTTTCCAGCCCATTTGACTACGCAGCGCAAGGTCAATTGGTGGTGGTTGAAACCAGCGCAGACCCAAAAAACGTAGATGCATTTACCCGTGAAATGGTGGCCGAGTTGCTACAGGATTTGAAGCACGTCAAGCTAGGTGCGCTAGCCTTATTCACCTCTCGGGTGCAAATGAAAGCGGCGGTTATGGCATTGGCTGGTGACTTGCTGGAGGTGGTCTTGGTGCAAGGTCAAATGGCACGTGGGCGACTTTTGGGCATCCATCAGGCACGGGTTGAGGCGGGCCAAGCTTCAGTTATTTTTGGCATGCAATCGTTTGGCGAGGGGTT
>CAIYNH010000822.1 GCA_903927495.1 uncultured beta proteobacterium | reverse complement strand
CTGCAAGTGTACGCACCTGAAACCGACCCGGCCGCATGCGGCCACGCAGCGGAATCAAGCAGGCGTATCTGGCTGCGTGCATTCAGGCAGCCAGACTGTGATTTCCGTGCCCCGACCCGGCGTGCTCTGAATGTCAATGCGCCCACCGTGCAGGTCAATGATTTCCTTGACGATGCACAGGCCCAACCCGGTTCCAGGAATCTTGCCTGAGGTATCGGCCCGGTAAAAGCGCTCGAAGCAGCGCGTCAACTGTGCTGGTGTCATGCCAAGGCCTTGGTCGCGCACCGCCACACCACACCACGCTACGCTTTCGAGCACTGCTTGCGGGTAGCCAATGCTGACCTCGCCGCCGTCGGGCGAGTATTTGTAGGCGTTCGAGATCAGGTTGGAGAGGACTTGCCCCAGCTTTCTGCGGTCTGCTCTGACCAGCAGCTTGCGCTCAGGGGCACATTCAATCGGTGCCTGACGATCCGGCGCGATCTTATAGGCCGTTACCGCCTCCTCCACCATGACCTGCAGCGAGAGTGGCTCGACCTTAAAGTCCTGCCCTCGGCGTGAATCGATTCGGACCAAATCAAGCAGTTCATTCACAATAGAGGTCACCAATTCAGCCTGCTGATGCACGATGCCCAGCACTTCGCGGTGTACCGTAGCATCAATCTCCTGCGTCAGCAGCACTTCGGTGTAGCCCAGCACACTGGTCAAGGGTGTGCGCAACTCGTGCGCGGCCATTTCCAGGAACTGGGTCTTCATGCGGTCGATCTCGGTCTCCCGCGTTACATCACGCAAGTACAGGATCTGTGAGACCGTAGATGAACGACATTGGCGCAGCGTGACCTCAAGCACCCGGCCCTTTGGCACCTTGAGTTCGATGGCCTCCCAATCCTGGCTGAAGTCCCCGCGTGCATCAAGTTTCAGCAACGCCGCCATCTCCTGTGTGCCACGGAAAGGTGCCTGGTCATTGCACAGGCCAGCCAGCGTCGCGGTGAAGGCATCGTCATCCAGACCGGTCACGGCCGCTGCAGAGAGTCCGGTCAGATTAGTAAAGGTAGGCGACACCTGACTGACCCGTCGATTGCGATCAAAGGAGACAAAACCATCGGGCGAGAGCGTAAAGATGGCCTGAAGCTCCTCCATGCGATCCTCTAGCTGCGCTGTGCGTTGCTTGACGACGTGCTCCAGTTGGTCACGCTGGGACTCGACTTGTCGGCGCAGTTGCTCGCGCTCCAGCAGATTGGACACTCTTTGACGCGTCACCTCCACGTTGATGGGCTTGGTGATGTAGTCGGCAGCACCCAGCGCCAGGCCCACGGCCTCCGACTCGAAGTTGTCCAGTGCAGTCAAAAAAATCACGGGAATCCGCCGCAAGCGGGGGTCTGCCAAAATCCGTCGGCAGGTCTCGTAGCCATCCATTCCCGGCATCATCACATCAAGCAAAATCAGGTCGGGCATCAATTCGCCGGCCAATTCCAGCCCAACCGCCCCGGAGGTGGCAATTTGCAGGTCAAACGCATCACCCAGCGCTGCCCCCAGCGCCATCAGGTTCGCCGGCGTATCGTCGATGGCCAGAATGGTTGCTCTTGGCTTAGTCATGCGGTGCTGCTTCCCATCCCTGCTCAGCCACCATTTGGCGCAAGCGCTGTTGCACCAGATCGAAACGGCATTCCTGCAAAAGGTGCCCGGTCAGCGCCATATCCGGCGCGAATTTAGTGCCTGCCAGCGCATCCTGCAACTGCCTGAAACAAGCAACAGAATCGAATTTGTGGTGCGCCAGCAGAGGAGCGATTTCAGAAATCAAAACACGGATGCTCGCTACATCAACATGTTTCTCGATCGGTCCTACGGCTTGTTCAGCCACGGCCGGAAGCTGCACTGCCAACCAGCGCGCGAACGTAGTTTGGAGTTGCTCCATGGCAATCGGTTTGGTCAAAACTTCGTCCATACCTGCGTCCAGACAGCGCTGCCGATCATCCTCGAAAGCGTCCGCCGTCAGGGCCACAATCGGCAGGCGCGTTCGGCCTGTTTGCGCCTCCCAGGCTCGCACTCGCAGGCTTGCAGTGCAGCCGTCCATCACCGGCATTTGCAAGTCCATCAGAACCAGGTCAAACGGCTGGCAACTCATGACCGCAGCCAACGCCTGCTCGCCATCGGTTGCCAGCGTGCTGTGCAGGCCATGCTTGCCCAGCAGGGCCTGAATTACCCCCTGATTCACCCGGTTGTCTTCGGCCACCAGCACGTGGCCAGCAAACTGTGTCGGTGGCAGCGCCTCCGCGAACAAAGGCGGATCGCCCTTGTGCAAAGGCACAAGGGCATTTAAACCGCTCGACGCAAACCCCAGTTCAACCCGAAACCAAAAGCGCGAACCCTGCCCGGGCTCACTCTGCACGCCAACTCCACCCCCCATCAACTCAGCCAGATTGCGCACGATCGACAAGCCCAAACCGCTGCCGCCGTACTGACGCGTGGTGGAGGTATCGGCCTGCGAAAAGCTTTGGAACAACAGTGGCTGCTTGTCGGATGCGATGCCTACTCCGGTATCACGGACCGCAAATTCGAGCATGGCGGCGTTTGCGGTGTGGCTTATTTCACTGGCTTCGATCCGGATACGGCCTTGTTTAGTGAACTTGATCGCATTGCCCACCAGGTTGGAGAGCATCTGGCGGATCCGGAATGGATCGCCCAAGTAGCAGGCATCAGATGCTCCCGCCCAGCAGACTTCGAGCGTTAGCCCGGCGTTTCGGGCCTGTTCACTGAACAAGGCCGCGGTCTCGGTGATCAACGCCAGCGGCTCCATGGGAATGGATTCGAGTTGCACAGAGCCGGCCTCAACCCTGGATAAATCCAGAATGTCATTGAGCAGGGCCAGCAGGGTCTGACCTGAACTGACAATGGTGCCCGCGTAATCGACGCGCTCGCGCTCCTCGATCTTGGGCAACGCCAGCAACTGCGCCATGACCAGAACGCCATTCAACGGGGTTCGGATTTCGTGGCTCATGGTGGCCAGAAAGCGGCTCTTGGCCTGGTTGGCGGCATCGGCTGCGTCACGCGCTACCAGCAACTCAGCCTGTGCAGCCCTGCGTTCGCTGATGTCGCGCTGCACCCCAACAAACTGGTTCAAGGCTCCATCGGCATCAAATACCGGGACGATGGAGAGCTCGTTCCAGAACGGCGTGCCATCTTTTCGGAAATTGAGAATCTCACCATGAAAGGCCCGGGCCCCATCAAACGCCTCCTGTATTGCCTGCACCACTTGCGGCTCGGTATCGGGGCCCTGCAGAAAATGGCACGACCTGCCCAACAATTCCTCGCGGGTGTACCCCGTCATTTTTCCAGAAGCCTCGTTGATATCGGTCAGCAAACCCTCGGCATTCGTGATCACTACGCCTTGGGAAATCTGGTTCAGGGCCTCGTCGCGCAGTCGCAATGCCGCCAGATTCTGCTGCAGTTGTGCGGTTCGCTCGAGCACCCGTGATTCCAGCAAGCGCTCAGATGCCTGAAGCTGTTCAACCAGTTCGCCCTGCACGTGCAGAGCCTGGGTTTGGGCGGCGATTTTTTCCCGGCGCAACATGTTGAATCGATCGGCCAAGGCCAGCGACAGCAGCAGCATTTCAAACACCGAGCCGATTTGCAGGCCATCACTGGTGAAAAAATTGGTCAATACCAAGCCCAGATTGCGCAGGTGCGTCAGCACGTTGGCCAGCAGCAGCACCGAAAAAGCCATGATGAAGAAATAGGCACTGCGCTGGCCCTTGTGGGCACAGACAACGCCGACTACCCAGATGAACAGTGAGGTAACCAGGCTCAGTACAACAAAGAACGGATTAACCTCGAGAAACCAGAAAATCAACAGAAAGAAAAATGCGAAGTTGGCAGCAGTGAGCAGCTTCAGCCAAGGGTCAAGGCGCGGCACCGTCTGGCGGGTTGCCAGCAGACGACGGGTAAAAACCAACATCGCCACAGATGCCAGCGCAGCCGGCACGTTGACACCAATTTTCGTCCAAAGCGGCGCAAAACCCCAGAGGAAGGTGCTTCCCATTCCGGTAAAGGTCGCCAAACCAAGGGCCACACCAAAAGAACAAATGACGTAAAACAGGTAATTGATATCACGCAGCGCCAGGAACAATATCAGGTTGTAAACCGCCAGGGCCAACACAATGCCAAAGTACAGGGACTGCAACGCAAAGTCGGCCGGCGCACGGGAATGAAAGGCCTGAGGTGACCACAATCTGGCAGGAATATTCAGGGAGTTCGGCGTTTGCACACGCAGATACACCTGCTGATCGGCACCGGCGGGCAGGGAAATCGGCAGCGCAATGAAACGACTCGGCAACGCCTGCGCCGGGACTGGACGCGAATAGCCGACTTGGATGCTTTGGTAACTTTGCCCGCTGGGCTGGTAAAGATCGACGCTGGCCAGCAGCGCATAGCTGATATCCAGTACACGCTCGACCGGCTGGTCACTCGGATTTTTCAGATGCAGACGCAGCCAGATCGCCGACCGGGTAAACGCAAAACCCAAAGCATGGCCTGGCGCCTGGCCAGTCTTGAAGCGAGCCGCAACCCCCGGCTGGCTGACATCGGCCAGAGTCAGGCTGGCACCAGGGTCTTCCAGAATCGCGAAGTAGTGCGTCAGCGAGACCGCTTCGAGATCCACCTGCGTGACATCGAGTACCGCCTGCGAGGCAAAGGCCTGGCCGACCAGCAACAACCAAGCGCAAAGGCACAGGCCCAAAAAACCCAGGAAGCTACCAGGGTTAATCATCTTGCCGTTTGACAGATACGTCGATCTCATGCTTGAAATTATCGCACCCTGCTGTTTTGCCAGCATTAGCAGAAATGACAGCTATGGCAGAATGTCTGATCACCCGAACAGGAGAAGTAAGTGGCCTACGTTTCAAGCTTTGAACGCGATGCGATCAAAAATGGCATGCAACATGCCTTTCCCGCTGAACGAAATTCAGGTCCGGTTTGACCTGCCCATCGATGCGCCCCGCCTGCAGTCTGTGTCTTGACCGACTGCGCCGCCCATGCATCAAATGCCATTGCGTCGTAACAAAAATGACCTCCTGCTGATGTCCTTGCTACCCGATTTGTTGGCCAGGTTCTGGCGTGTATCGGCCTTGGCCTGGCTGCTCGTGGTGCCGCCTCTGGCATGGGCGGGCAGCATCGGTTTCTCGGTGTCATACACCGGCGATGAGCTTGTCATCACCAACACCGGCAACGAAGCCGGTTACCAGTTCTCCATCTACACACTGGGGCCCTCAATGCAGTGGCAAGCGGTAAGCATTGCCGCTGGCAACATCGCCTATCTGCTGCCCGGACAATCGCTTAAAGGTCGCCGACAGTCCGGTGCCGCCCCGGGCGGCCTTGGTCGTGCCGATCCGTTGCTGGTGTTGTTTCACGACCAGGCAGGCAGCCCAATCAGCCAACTGGCCTGGCGCCTGTCGCCCCCTCAAGCGATGCAGCCCATGCTCACGCACCGAGATGGTCGCCAGCTGCAGGTGAGTTACAACCACACCACTGACGCACAAACGCTGGTCAGCTACGGCATCGGGGTGCCGTATGCGGGGGTGGCGCAATTGGCGCGTCAGTTCACCGCCGCCCCGCCGCCCCCGAATCCCCTGCGGCACGCGTGGGACCAAGGGCCCTTGATGACACTTGACACCGGTGCCGGGCAAGGTGGCACCTGGCTGCTGCATGAGAGCGCCACCGGCGAGCTGCAACTGCAAATCGTTGCAGATGGCAAACTGCGCGGTGCCGAACAAGTGCCGTTCTGGCTCATTTGGATGCGCCAGGGTGTGCCCATGTGGGCAGCGGCGATTGGTGTTCTGGGTGCGCTGCTGCTGGCAGCGGGTTTTGTCTGGAAACCAAGCGGACGCCGGCCGATCCGGGGCAAGGTCGCCAAATGAGTTGGAAAGTACTGCGCCTGCTGGACATACTGGTGCTGTTGGGTGGTGCCTGGCTGATTGCCTCCTTGCTTGGCATTGGCTTTTTGCTATCAAACAACCTGCCCACCGGCGGAGACACGGCCTCGCACCTGCTTTACACCTGGATCTACGCACATGAGTTGCTGCCCCAGGGCCAGATCACGGCCTGGATGCCCGAGGTGTTCGGCGGCTTTGCGTTTTTGTCGTACTACTTTCCCCTTTCATTTATCAGCATCGCCGGTTTGTCGATGCTGTTGCCGTTTGCTCCGGCCATGAAACTGGGCATGTTTACCGCTGCCATGCTGCTGCCTGGCGCAGTCTGGCTGGGCAGCGTGTACCTGCTGCGCTTGCCGCGCACAATTGCGATCTGGGGCGTGCTGGCGAGCTTGGCCTTTTTGCTGCATGAACAAAACTCGATTTGGGGCGGCAACCTGCTGTCCACCCTGGCCGGCGAGTTTGCCTACAGCTATGGCATGTTGTTCTCGGTGCTGTCCCTGTTTGCATGGCAGCGCACCATGGCCAGCGGCCGCCATTGGTGGCTGGCAGCGCTACTGGAGGCGGCTTCCGGCTTTTCACATGGCTTTGCATTGCTAATCACCGGCTTCGCCACAGCGGCGTTTTTATTTGAGCGCCGGCATTTTCAGCGCAACCTGAGACTGCTGGCCCTGGGCCACGGTATGGCATTTTTTATGTTGGCCGGCTGGCTCTGGCCGATGCTGGAAATGCACGGTATCACCATCCCCAACGATGCCCTGTTCGAGGTGCGCAACTGGCAAGAACTCTTGCCCAAACCCCTGATACCTGTGTTGCTGGCCGGCCTGACAGCTACTTTGCTATTATTTTTGATACAGGCTACGCCCGTGCTCAGGCGCTTGCTGCCCAATTCACCAGCAATAGACAACAGCCTGCGACACGCCGCATTCATGGCCAGCGCGGCCTTGTTGAGTGCCACTGGTTTTCTGGCTGGGGGCAGCATCGGCGTTGCCAATATCCGGTTTTTTCCGTTTGTCTGGCTCTTTGGCGGTCTGGCTTGCGGCTGGGTGTGGGGCAGTCTTTTGTTAAGGCTTGGCGGGGCCATGCCCGTGCTGTCGCGCTGGGGCTTGAGCCTGCTGGCAATAGCACTTGGCTTAACCTGGTTTGCGTCGGTTAGTCTGCAGGTCGTGGCTGCACCCGACTGGGGGCTATGGAACCACAGCGGGCTTGAAGCCAAACCCCAGTGGCAACGGCTGACGCAACTGTTCCCTGCTCTCTCCGGCAAGCTCGAGAGTCCGCGCCTGCTGTTTGAGCACGACCCTGCCAACACCGACATTGGCTCCACCCGTGCGCTGGAAGCATTGCCCATGTTCCTGGGCGGCAGACCGGTGCTGGAGGGCTTGTATATGGAGTCTTCGGTGCTGGGCCCAGCCATTTACCAGTTGCAAAGCGAAGTTTCGCGCCACCCCTCATCGCCCCTGGCACGCTTTCCCAGCGGCAGTCTGGATCCTGCGAGGGCCGCAATTCACATGCGTTTTCTCTATGCCAACGAGGTGCTGGTGCGCAACCAAGAAACCCGTCGCGCTTTGGCTGCAAGCAGTGCCTTTGAAGAAGTCGCCCAGGCACCACCTTTTTATATGTTCCGGCTCAAGGATTTCAGCACCCGGATGGTTGACGTGGTAGATCGCCCCCTGCACTGGCTTCCCCGCAAAGCCTGGATGGAGGCAAGCTTTCAGTGGTTTCGCTCGCCCCAACGTTTTGCCAGCGAGTTGCCGGTATTTAACGATGGACCGGCAGCGGCAATTGCCACACCAAACGGTACCACTCACATCAGTGACTTCAAGCTGGAGCGCCATCGCATCAGTTGGCGCAGCGACGCGGTGGGCGCTGCGCATCTGGTGCGCATGGCTTGGCATCCGCGCTGGCATCTAGCCAGCAAAGGTCGCCTGCACCTGGCTGGGCCAGGCTTCATGCTGGTGATTCCGGAAGAAGCGGAGGTTGTGCTTGAATACGGCCACACTCCCGTTGGCAGTGCTGGGATGGTGGCAACGCTGCTCAGCCTGTTGCTCCTTGCCGTCCTGGTCTGGCGTGATGTGCAGTCGTTACGCCAGAAAAATACACTCGTACATATACATAGTCATCAATCGCCCCCGCTGACGTTTAACGATCAAGCCTGGCCACGCGCTTGGCTGGCGCTTTTGTGGCCGGCTGTGCTGGTCGGCCTGGGCGGGTGGCTGCATTTGCACAACCCCGAGCGCCTGTATACCGAAGCCTGGCAGTTGCTGCGCACGAATCATCCAGGCGAGGCTGCTGCAGGGTTTGACCAGGCTTACGCCGCACGTAAAAGCGATGCAAAAAAAGAGGAAGCGCTGTTCTGGTCGGCCAAGGCCAACGAACAGGCTGGGCAACTCAGCGATGCGCTCACCCGCTACCGGCAACTCACCGCCAATTACCACGGTTACTGGTTGGCCGAGTCGCTCCATGCACAATGGCGCCTGGCACAGGCCGCGGGCCTGACACCCGAGGCCCAAGCCGCACGGCAAAAATTACTGCTAGAGTTCCCCAGCGACCCATGGACGCAAAGACTGACCTCCAACTGATTCCATTCCTAAATCATTCGTGTCTATGCGTCGAGCTGCAGAAGTTGCTGCAGCAAGACAAGGCGAGACCACAACGACTGGAATGATTTTGAAATGAAATAACCCCATGAAACTGGAATTAGTCAAGCAACTCTTGCAATACGGCACCGTCGGTCTGTGCGCGCTGGGGGTTGATGTCGGCACCTTCCTGGCGCTACGCGCCGTCGGTGTTGAACTGGTTCAGGCCAATGTTCTGGCTCGCCTGGCAGGTGCTATCACGGCATACACAGGCAACCACTTGTGGACATTCTCCCAACCGGCCAAAGCCGCTGATTGGCTGCGCTCAAGCTGGCGCTACGCACTGATCTGGGCCGCGGTGACCCTGCTGTCAACGGTTTTGTTAAGCACACTGACCCGATTTGGCGCGCCAGAAACTCTCAGTAAATTGGGTGTCGAACTGCTGATGCCCTTGCTGAACTTCTTCTTCGCCCGCCGTTGGGTTTTTCGTTCTTAATACAAAATGGCTGTGATGCTTTCTGCTATTGCGTTAGAAGCTATATATTTTATAGCATATAGAAAACCATAGTGATGACATTGCGCATGTCAATGTACTTTTAGCTGAAAAAGTCAATTTCAAATTTCGCCGTTCGGAGCTAATGGGGAATCTCGGTTTATCCATCATTAGCATCTACCATCCTCGGTTTATTGAAGCCCAAAAGGAATCTCCGTGCATTTCAAACTTCAACTCCATGCTGCAACCACTGTGGTATTTGTATTGATCGACTGTGGAGGGGGGTGGCTCGTCAGATGCGCCTGGAGCGATTAGCGTTACAACGACCACGACAACCAGCACGACCTGTCCGCCCACCTCAACGGCTCTGCCTGCAAACCGCTACCTTTACCTGGCAAATGACAGCATCAGCTATCACGATGGCTTCAGCACCACAACCTCATATACCTTGGCACAGTTCCAGGCGAAACCTGGTATCAGCGTTCAGTGGCCGATGCGAGATACTGCAGCCATCAAATTCACGCTGTCCGACGGTGGCGGCTTCAGCGTCACGCCCGGCCAAACCCTGAGTGCGGCGGTTTCAACCAGCGATACCGCCCCAGGTAGCCAAGGGATCATCAAGTTTGACATCGACAAAATAAACATCGTCAAAAACGGAACCGACATCACTCTGACAGTTCCCAGCTCGGCGCTTGCCTGGGTTTACGGTGTGTTGAACGATGGAAGCGGTGCTGCAATAAAACCCTTCAGCAGTTCAGTGGCAAATGCCACCACCATCAGCACGGTGCCCAATGCTGTCAGCAGCAGCATCCTGGGGAGTTCTATTATCAGTGCCATCAACAGCATTGGCACCGCCAGCAGCATGACACGCGCCGCACCTACAAAGTCACTATGGTGGTGACCAACCTCCCGCTGAGTCAGGCCAATGGCGCTTCGTTTAATACGTACCCGGTTGATGTGCCAAAAAGCTTAGCCAATAGCAACGTCAGATCAACCATTGGCTTGGGACTTGAAGGCTATATCACATTGACACGTTAGGAAATTTTTTCTTCACCCTGCCATATTTTGATCAATGACGCATTGTTCAATCAGAAAAAATTACATCGCTACACGTAGTTTTTGCAACGCTCAGTTTGATCCGCGACAATATTTTGCGAAATTCGTTGCCCTATACTGACCCCGCTCTGCTGACTGACAGACCACATTAGATCTTTTGGGGTACTTAACCGGTCTTTAACAGAACAGGAAAAACATTGAGTTAAATCAACAAATTAGAGTAGTTCTAGTGTTTTGGCGGTGGAATTTCGAGCTATTTCATGTCAAACAATCATTTTTTGGTGCTGATTTGTCGAAGCAGTGACGAGTCCATGCTAAAAGAAATAGACAAAATATTTTATGGCGCAACGAAACAAATTTATTCGCTTATTGTCTCTAAAAGCTTTCAATTATCAAAAACAATATCAAAATTAGCATTAACAGCTTCGATGATGTTAATAATATTCAATCTTACAAAACTTTACTCCAAACCCGGCTAATGCGATTCAAACTCCGACTTCTTCCTTCGTTGGCTGTTGCGACCTTGATTCAGGCTCTGGGCCTGCTTCTTTTGTGTTTGGCATTGCCTGCCAAAGCGGCACCGCTTGATGTCTTACTGAGCGCCATCCCTGAGCAAATGGCCCCCAATGGTTACCTGGAAGTCGGCTCGGATCACATGAACGCCCAGCTTGATTTTTTCAACATCCGCGATAGCGATGCATTGGCGGCAGGCACCCAGGCCGGGGATTACCACGGTGCTCATCTGGCAGGTGGCTGGCGCATACGTGACAACACTTGGCTGTCCGGTGGCTTGTGGCAGCGAAATATCAACGGTTTGTCAGAAACCTACGGCTTCAACAGTTGGCAAGTGTCGGGACTGTATCGATTCCTTGAAGCAGACGGAAAGATTCCGGCGCTCGCTGTTCGGCTGTCAGCATGGGGCAACTACGCCAGCCAGATCGGCTCGAGTTTCCCCTCTAACGCTGGCGTAAACAGTTTATTCCCGAAGGGTACGGAGTTGCGATCTATCAAGGTCACCAACCCGGCCGACAATCAATTGCAAGCGGATTTGGTTGGCACCTGGAAGCTAACGCCCGCCACGGATCTGAGTGTCTTGTTTGGCGCAGGCAGTGCGCAATTGTCATACAGTGAACTCAACGGCTCGCTTCTCGAAAGCAATACCCTGTACCAGTTCCACTTTGCTGGGAACACCCTCTTTGGCAAGGCTACTGACGGATCCGAAATTCTTAAAAAGGGCAGCACCTACGATATCAATGTAGACAACGAACTGGCCTGGCACGGCAACTTCGTCCAGGTCGGTGTCAATAGCACTTGGCGACATGGCCCCTGGACTCTGCGCGGAGGTTTCCTGTTTTATTCGATCCAGCGCGAGGCGGTAGACGACATTCTTGGAAAACGGGGCTGGTCAGCATTTACGCAAAGTCAGAACATCTTGCTTGAGGCCAACTACCGCTTCCATTCCCGGCTGAGCGTTTTCGCCCGTGGCCAATTGGGCAGCAAGCTGGTCTTTAATGATATGCCGGTGATCTATAACACCTACTCAGCAGATCTGATTGGTGGACGATATTCGATATATACCGTTGGTTTGCGCGCTGATTTCTAAGCACTTCAAATGCTGCAAGCCATGAGGTTTGATTTGAATCAATGTATCGAAAAAGTTAATTTCAAGGAGCCTCGAAAGAGTCCTGAGAACTGCTAGTATCGCGCGTTGGATTTGCACACTGGCCCAGCGTTAGCAATGGCAGTGCAAAGTTAAATTGACTATTAGCTGTTTATTATTTTAAGGATTACCAGAATGAAGATTCTTTCCGCCTTGTTTGTGGCCGCTGGCCTGATGACTGCATCGTCTGCCTTTGCCGCTGTAGATGCAGATGCAGCGCAGGCACTTTTGAAAAAGAGTGATTGCATGAAGTGCCACGCAGTTGACAAGAAGAAAGACGGCCCAGCATACAAGGAAGTCGCCAAGAAATACAAAGGCAAGGCCGATGCAGAAGACAAACTGGTCAAGCACATCACTCTTAAGCCAATGATCGAAATGGACGGCAAGAAGGAAGAGCACAAAGCGGTCAAGAGCACCTATGCGGCCGAAATCAAGAACGCCGTGCAATGGATTTTGTCACTGTAATAGTTTGACGGTCTGACACACATAGCGACACCGCTGCTCTTGCAAATGGTGTGCTGATGTGTGTTTTCTTTGAAGGAACGGCAAATGCCTAAAAGAGTATTCGCAAAAGCACGGCGATTAATTGTCGGCAACAAGGCCATCATGGTACTGCTTGCGGGGTTTGGCATTGCCGTACTCGGGCTAAGTCTGTTTGGCACCAGCATGATCTACACCGGCACGGAGGCTTTTTGTGCCAACAATTGTCATGAGATGGCCAATAACAACACCCGGGAATTTCGCGATACGATTCACGACAAAAACCGGACGGGTGTCCGTGCCACGTGCGCAGACTGCCATGTTCCCCATGCACCGATTCCGTTGTATATCGCCAAGATGGG
>CAIYNH010000821.1 GCA_903927495.1 uncultured beta proteobacterium | reverse complement strand
GTTCCTGCACTCGATCGACATCGCTATTGACAAGGCCTACACCGCTGCCAGTTTTGGCTTGCCAACCAGTCAGTGGCCGCAGGCTTTAAAGCAGCATTCGATAGCCGTGCAGGAAGGTATTGTGCGCAGACCACGCTTTGTGGCGTTTGGTGGCGGCTTGCCGATTGTTGAAAATGGTCAGCGTCTTGGGGGCATCGGAGTCTCGGGTGGCTCCGAGCAGCAAGACGAAGCCTGTGCTCAAGCCGGGCTCGAGGCCATTGGACTACCGAGCTAATTTCCCTGACCCCTGGGTAACCGCCAGGGGCCATGAAAATTATTTCAGCAAGATTTATTCCATTTCCATATCAATCCGACACTTTGTTGCTTCGCCTTGCCGTGCGCCTGCACTGCATGCGGCTTCGCGTCTAGTGTCGTATCGATCTGGAAACGGAATTAGGTCTTATTCAGGTTAACGGCGCTGAGTAAATGCCCACGCCACATTTTTGAAAGAGTTGATTATGAAAGCAATAAAGAACTTCATCAACGGCGAGTACCTTACCAACGCCAGCGGCATCACCTATGAAAAACGTAACCCAGTGGACAACTCGCTGATTGGCAACGTCTATGAAGCCGGTAAGCCCGAGGTCGATGCAGCAGTAGCCGCCGCGAAAGCCGCCCTTAAAGGACCCTGGGGCAAATTGTCGGTGGTGGATCGCTGCGCCATGCTTGATGCAGTGGTGGCCGAAATCAATCACCGTTTTGACGATTTCTTGCAAGCCGAGATCGCCGACACCGGCAAACCGGCGCACTTGGCCTCCCACATTGATATTCCTCGTGGCGCTGCCAACTTCAAGATATTCACCGACACCATCAAGAACGTGTCAACAGAATCGTTCGAGATGCGCACCCCCGACGGCAAGACCGCTCGCAGTTATGGCGTGCGTACACCGCGTGGTGTAATCGCCATCATTTGCCCGTGGAATCTGCCACTGCTCTTGATGACCTGGAAGTGCGGCCCGGCACTGGCCTGCGGCAATACCGTGGTGGTGAAACCTTCTGAAGCAACCCCGAGCACCGCCACCCTGCTGGGCGAGGTGATGAACAAGGTGGGTGTACCACCCGGTGTCTACAACGTCGTGAATGGCTTTGGCGTGAATTCTGCCGGCTCCTTTTTAACCGCCCACCCCGATGTGAACGGCATCACCTTCACCGGCGAAACCAAAACTGGCACAGCCATCATGAAGGCCGGGGCTGACGGTATTCGTCCGGTTTCTCTGGAGCTCGGTGGCAAGAATGCAGCCGTGGTATTTGCTGATTGCGATTTTGAGAACGCCGTCAATACCGTCACCCGCTCGGTCTTTGAGAACTGTGGTCAGGTCTGCCTCGGCACCGAACGCGTGTATGTCGAGCGCCCGATCTTCGACAAGTTTGTTGCTGCCCTCAAAATCAAAGCCGAAACCATGAAGCCCGGCCGCCCGTTTGACCATGACACCAAAATCGGACCGCTGGTGAGCAAAATTCACCAGAAAAAAGTACTCGCCTATTACGCAAAAGCCAAGGAAGAGGGAGCCACAATTGTCTTTGGCGGCGGTGTGCCAGACATGCCTGAGGACCTCAAGGACGGCTGCTGGGTCGAGCCAACCATCTGGACTGGCCTGCCCGAAACTGCGGCGGTGGTACGTGAAGAGATTTTTGGACCCTGCTGCCACATCCAGCCATTTGATTCCGAGGAAGAAGCTGTGCGCATGGCCAACGACACTAAGTATGGCCTGGCCACCTCCATCTACACGCAAGACATCAGTCGCGCCAGCCGCTTGGCAACACAAATTGAAGTCGGTCTGTGCTGGATCAACAGCTGGTTTTTACGCGACCTGCGCACCCCATTTGGTGGCTCCAAGCAGTCAGGTATCGGGCGCGAAGGCGGCATTCACTCGCTCGAGTTTTACACCGAGCTGCGCAACGTGATGATCAAATATTGATGCTTCATTCATGAACCCGAATCCTGAAATCGGCCAAACCATCGTCGCCAACGGCATTGCGACAAACTACCACGATCGGGGCACGGGTGCGCCAGTGCTGCTGATCCACGGCTCTGGTCCGGGCGTGAGCGCTTGGGCCAACTGGCGCCTGTTGTTGCCGGTATTGGCTCAAACCCGCCGGGTAATCGCGCCCGACATGCTGGGGTTTGGCTACACCGCACGCCCTGCGAATCCGGCTGATCCTACGGCCTACCGGATGCTGACCTGGGTGCAACAGGCAGTGGGCTTGCTCGATGCGCTGGGAATTGAGCAGACCGATCTGGTTGGCAACTCATTTGGTGGTGCTTTGGCATTGGCGCTGGCCATTGCCCACCCCAGGCGCGTGCGCCGCCTGGTGCTGATGGGCAGCGTGGGCGTGCCATTTGCCATCACACCGGGGCTGGATGCAGCCTGGGGCTACACCCCGTCAATCGACAACATGCGCAATTTGCTGGATATCTTTGCCTATGACCGCAAACTGGTCACCGACGAACTTGCCCAGTTGCGTTACCAGGCCAGCATTCAGCCAGGCTTTCAGGAGTCGTTTTCAGCCATGTTTCCGACCCCGCGCCAGAGTTGGGTCGATGCCATGGCCAGCAGTGAAGCCGATATCCGGGCACTGCCGCACCCCACGCTGGTGCTGCATGGGCGCGAGGACAAGGTGATACCGCTGGAAAACTCGCTGACGCTGGCGCAGTGGATTCAGCGCTCACAACTGCACGTATTTGGCCAGTGCGGGCATTGGACACAAATTGAACACGCCGCACGTTTTTCCCAGCTGGTGCAAAATTTTCTGGCAGAAGCCGATGCGCAATGAGGCCCTGAGCCAAGAGATGCACTGTGGACTGGGCCCGCAAAACGGCTGCCAGAGCCCACATCGGTTTGACGCTGCTGGCAACCTGATGGCAGCTGTCCGAATTCGAATTGCTCCAAAAACTGCTGATAAGAGCATCAGATTACTATCATTTTTATAGCTACTAGCGCTTACTTCATAGGTGCTACAGGTCTAAAACATCATTTCTCTATTTAACCAACAGGACCCTAAACCAATGGACACCCAACTGATCGAAACCCTGGGCGATGAGCTGTACCACGCCATGTGCACCCAAACCGTGGTGGAGCCGCTGACGAATCGGCATCCCGACATCACCATCGAAAACGCCTATCACATCCAACAGCGCATGCTGTCGCGCCGCCTGCAAGCCGGTGAGCGCATCGTTGGCAAGAAGATTGGAGTAACCTCGGCTGCCGTCATGAACATGCTGGGCGTTTTTCAACCCGATTTTGGTTACCTGCTGGACGGCATGATCTACAACGAAGGCCAAACGATTGACACCAAAACTCTGATCCAGCCCAAGGCCGAAGGCGAAATTGCCTTCATTCTCAAGCGCGACCTGATGGGCCCAGGCATCAGCAATGCCGATGTGCTGGCCGCCACCGAGTGCGTGATGCCGTGTTTTGAGATTGTCGATTCACGCATCCGCGACTGGAAGATCAAGATTCAGGACACTGTCGCCGACAACGCATCCTGCGGGGTCTTTGTGCTGGGCGATCGGGCGGTGGATCCGCGCCATATTGACCTGTCAACTTGCGGCATGGTGTTGGAAAAAAATGGCGAAATCATTGGCACCGGTGCTGGCGCTGCCGCTCTGGGTTCGCCGGTAAATGCGGTGGCCTGGCTGGCCAACACGCTCGGACGACTCGGCATTGGCCTCAAGGCTGGCGAAGTGATTCTGTCGGGTGCGCTGGCCGCCATGTCACCAGCCAAGGCGGGCGATAACTTTCGCGTCAGCATGGGCGGACTGGGCAGTTGCTCGGTGCGCTTTGCCTGATTGACTAATTTATCTTTGGAGTATTTATGAAAAAAATCAAATGTGCCTTGATCGGGCCTGGCAACATTGGCACCGACTTGCTGGCCAAACTGCAGCGCAGTCCGGTGCTCGAGCCGGTCTGGATGGTCGGCATTGACCCCGCCTCCGATGGCCTCAAGCGGGCCCGCGAACTGGGCATCAAGACCACCGCCGAAGGCGTGGAGGGCCTGCTGCCACACATGCTGGCAGACGGTGTGCAAATCGTATTTGATGCCACCAGCGCCTACGTCCACGCTGAAAACAGCCGCAAGGTTAACGCACTGGGCGCGCTCATGATCGACCTGACACCCGCTGCCATCGGTCCGTTTTGTGTTCCACCAGTGAACCTGATCGAACACGTGGGCAAGGGCGAGATGAACGTGAATATGGTCACCTGCGGTGGCCAGGCAACCATTCCGATGGTTGCCGCTGTCAGCCGCGTGCAAACCGTGGCGTATGGCGAAATTGTGGCTACCGTGTCAAGCAAATCCGCAGGGCCCGGCACGCGCAAGAACATCGACGAATTCACCCGCACCACGGCCCGCGCGGTGGAAAAGGTCGGGGGCGCAATCAAAGGCAAAGCCATCATCATCCTAAACCCGGCCGAACCACCACTCATCATGCGCGACACCGTGCATTGCCTTACCGAAACCGAGCCCGATCAGGTCAAGATCACCGAGTCGATTCACGCCATGATCAAGGAAGTTCAGAAGTATGTACCCGGCTACAAACTGGTCAATGGCCCGGTGTTTGACGGCAACCGCGTTTCGGTCTACCTTGAAGTCGAAGGGCTGGGAGACTACCTGCCCAAATACGCCGGCAACCTTGACATCATGACCGCCGCCGCCGCGCGCACGGCAGAGATGTTTGCCGAAGAAATCATTGCCGGTCGCTTGACGCTCAAAGCCATACCCGCCTGAAAAAAGGAGAATCCCATGAATTTTCAAGACAAAAAAATTACCCTGCACGACATGACCCTGCGCGACGGCATGCACCCCAAGCGCCACCTGATGACGCTCGAGCAGATGAAAAGCATCGCCTGCGGACTCGATGCTGCGGGTGTGCCACTAATCGAAGTGACCCACGGCGATGGTTTGGGTGGCTCGTCGGTGAACTACGGTTTTCCGGCTCACACCGACGAAGAATACCTGGGTACAGTGATTCCGTTAATGAAACATGCCAAGGTGTCGGCCCTGCTGCTTCCTGGCATTGGCACTGTCGAGCATTTGCTGATGGCCAAGGATTTGGGTGTCAACACCATTCGTGTGGCGACCCATTGCACTGAAGCCGATGTCTCTGAACAACACATCACCAAAGCGCGTGAATTGGGCATGGACACCGTTGGCTTTTTGATGATGGCGCACATGGCAAACGCTGAAAAATTGGTTAGCCAGGCCCTGCTGATGCAGAGCTACGGTGCCAACTGCATTTATGTGACCGACTCTGCCGGCCACATGCTGCCCGGCGATGTCAAAACCAAACTCAGCGCGGTGCGTGCAGCCCTCAAGCCCGAAACCGAACTAGGTTTTCATGGCCACCACAACCTAGCCATGGGTGTGGCCAATTCGATTGCCGCAATTGAAGTCGGTGTCAACCGCATTGATGCTGCTGCCGCAGGTTTAGGTGCCGGAGCCGGCAATACACCGATGGAAGTATTGGTGGCGGTACTCGATCTAATGGGCATTCCCACCGGTGTTGACGTTTTTAAGATTCAGGACGTGGCCGAAGACCTGGTGGTGCCGATCATGGACTTCCCCATTCGCATTGACCGCGACGCGCTGACCCTGGGATACGCTGGTGTGTATGGATCGTTTTTATTGTTTGCCAAACGCGCCGAGAAAAAATACGGTGTCAGTGCCCGAGACATTCTGGTTGAGATGGGACGACGCGGCATGGTCGGTGGGCAAGAAGACATGATTGAAGACACCGCTATGACCTTGGCCCGTGAGCGCAGCAAGGCTTAAATCAGCGCCAGTCCATAGCCCCGTTCGCCCTGAGTTTGCCGAAAGACCAGAATCACAAGGAAATCAAATGAAACTCGATATTCAAACCATAGCTGCCCTCGCTGAGCGACTGGAAAACTGCCAGTTGCGCCAGCAAGACACCACCAAAATCACTGACGACTACCCCGACATGGACTGGGACGATGCCTATGCCATTCAGGATGAAATTCGCCGTCGCAAGCTGGCCCGTGGCAACCGCGTCATCGGCCTCAAGGCTGGCTTGACATCACACGCCAAAATGAAACAAATGGGTGTCAGCACGCCGGTGTTTGGCTTTATGACCGATGACTACGCGGTCCCCGATGGTGGTGAATGCAAATTCAGCGACCTGATTCACCCCAAAGTCGAACCCGAAATTGCCTTTGTCACCAAGGCCGAGCTGCGTGGACCGGGTTGCCACATTGGCAGCGTGCTGGCGGCCACCGACTTTGTCCTGCCCGGCATTGAAGTCATTGACAGCCGTTACCGTGACTTCAAGTTCGATTTGAAAAGCGTAGTGGCAGACAACACCTCGGCAGCCCGCTTTGTGGTTGGTGGCCAACCCATGTGCGTGGCTGGAGTTGACTTGCGCACGGTCGGCATCGTCATGGAGAAAAATGGTCAGCCAGTGGCCTTTGGTGCCGGTGCTGCGGTGCTGGGCCATCCGGCAGCGGCCATTGCCGCGCTGGCCAACCACCTGGGAGCACGAGGTGAGTGCATCCCAGCGGGCAGCCTGATTTTGTCAGGTGGCATCACTGAAGCAGTGTCCGTGCAAGCTGGCGACAACGTGACCTTGCGGGTGCAGAGCATGGGCAGCACCAGCATTCGATTTGTTTGAGACGATAACCATGACATTTATGAATCCATTTAATAAGACCGCCACTGTTTCGCGTCGTGCGATGCTGGCCATCACGGTCGGAGGCCTGTCAGTTTTTGCTGCACCGGCCATGGCCGCAGACCCTTACCCGTCCAAACCGATCAAGCTGATCGTGCCGTTTGCCCCCGGTGGGCCCACCGACATCATGGGCCGCACGGCTGCAAAAGTCCTCAGTGACAAACTGGGTCAACCCGTGGTGGTCGAAAATAAGGCCGGATCGGGTGGCAACATCGGCACTGATGCCGCTCTATAAGCCGCCCCAGACGG
>CAIYNH010000820.1 GCA_903927495.1 uncultured beta proteobacterium | reverse complement strand
TGCTTGAGCGCGGTGATGTCGCTCAGCACCATGCGAATCACTATTTCGCCGTTGTCGCCGGTGG
This sequence comes from uncultured beta proteobacterium, assembly GCA_903927495.1. Classification (GTDB taxonomy): domain Bacteria; phylum Pseudomonadota; class Gammaproteobacteria; order Burkholderiales; family Burkholderiaceae_C; genus Rhodoferax. Next base: position 1,981 of record CAIYNH010000820.1, on the reverse strand, counting down.
CAGCAATGGCTTGCAGTTTGATCCAAAACGCATCGCTATCTGGCTTTCGCACGCATAGCTCGCAGGCCTGTGCACTGCCGCTGACCTGTGTCTGTCGGCAAAGCAAGTAAAAACTGTCGGCATCAGGTGTGCTCATGAAGCTGGGCAGCGCTTTGCCGATGAGCGCTGCTCGGTCCACGCCCAGCAGCTGCGCAGCGGTGTGGTTGGCATTCAGGATCAGCGACTTGTCGCTGACGGTGACATAACCCGCCGGGGCACGGTCGTAGAAATCAAAATAGCGCGCATCTGCGGTGACAAGCGCGGCTTGCATTCTGAGCAACTCCTCGTTTTGCATCTCCAGTTCAATTTGGTGCACACGCAGACTTTGCAGCGCTTCGCGCAACTCCTGGGGTGTCAGGCCTGAGATATCGTCCATTGCGGCGCCAGCGGCTTCGTCATTGGCCATCATTTGGGCTCGCTGCAGCAGCCCTGAGGGCACCAGTAGGGCCAATTCAACAGCCAAAGGGGCGTGTTGATTCCTATTTGGGCGACTGAAGGTCGATGGGTCAGCTCGCTCATGGTGGTTTTTGGTGATTGAAACTGTTTTTCCAATTTCTAGGGAGAAGGTGCAGTATAGTTGTTGCACCTGTCTGCTACCGTCGTATCCGCAATCGGAACATGAATCCTGGCGTTGGTCAGCGCATGATCATTCCGTCAATTGGCATCAATATCAATGCAGGAAAACTACCGATCTCGTGTACTCCATTCGGCAGGCTAACGCTGCTCTCAGGAACCCCTCAAGGCCTAATCCGCTTTTACCAGTATTGAGAATTCGGTTCTACCAATGCCCGCTATGGGTAACCGCTGATAGTGTGTCGAGACTTGGTCGTAGGCCGGTGCTACAGTCAATGAAAACCTCGCCACGCTGCCGACGAGTCAAGCGACTGATGCCAATGTCGGTGTCTGCTTCAATGTGTCGGGCAATCTGTCAAGTCAATGCATGCCAAGTCGTCAGCCATGATAATATATGTCATGGCTGATCGAAAAATTGTCGACGATACGCACCACATCATGCAAAAGCGCGGTAATGGCCAGCTTCGACGTGAAATTTGGGTTGATGCGCAGGGTCATGTGACTCGTTACAACCTGGCGTACATCAACCTCGCACTGCACGCTGGCGATATCGGACGCGTGGTGGGTTATGACAACCAGCATGGGTATCACCACCGGCACTACTTCGGTGTTGTTGCTGCGGTTGAATTCACGAGTTTTGACGACATTGAAGATCAGTTCCAGGCCGATTGGGCTGCACTCAGGAGCACAGTATGAAAAATGTCACCCTTAAAGCAGGTAACGAACAAGATTTTTTTCGTAGAGGAAAAGTGTTGGCGCGATTGGCTGACTCTGGTGAACCAATGCCAGAGGAACGCACCGTCAGCTTTGAAGATCCTGCCGATCTCCTGCGCCTGCTGACTACCAGTCGACTGGACGTGTTCCGCAGTGTTAAGGGTGAGCCAGGCTCAATCACAGCCATCGCCGGGCGCCTGCATCGCGACCGCAGTGCTGTCAAACGTGATGTAGACCAGTTGGCACAAGTAGGACTTGTGACGATAGAAACCAAGACACTTCCAGGTCACGGACACATGAAAGAGATTCGAGCTTCTGCTTCCATTTTTCGCCTCGAAGCGATGGTGATGTGAACAGACTATACGCGCATGGTCATTGGCTGCATCCCTAAATTCAAATTAATTGTCCGGTTTTGAGAATTCGGTTCGCCCAAAGGCTGGTATCCGACCACAGTCTTCAGCGACTGGACTTGGGCTTTATCGCAATCTTTTGATAACGACCAGTACCTGTCATTGGAAGCGGTTGCCCGATACCTGCCATTCGTCGAACCAAATTCTCCATTGCCGTCATTCAGCCCAAGAAATCAGGTACTGCCGATGGCAGGCCGGTGAGCAGCGGGCATTGGGTTTGATGATTTGCCTGCCGGATAGCCGCC
>CAIYNH010000819.1 GCA_903927495.1 uncultured beta proteobacterium | reverse complement strand
TCAGACCCCAATATCACGGAGCAGTAAGCACGGCGCTATTAGATCAATAGTGCTTTGTGCAAGACCTGTAAACCGTCAGAGCCTATTTACCGCTTGAACTCAGCACTGCTGAAACGCAACAAGTTCCTGAACCCTACATCTCAGCAGTATCAATTCACAGTCAAGGTTTACCCCCAACTGTTTGTGCCTTGAAGAAATGGCTTGAGCACCGCGAGGTGTTTGACAGGTTTTGCCAGATCCACCCCGGCCAACCCCGGAGGTGACCCAAGTAAAACCGGATCTGAACACTTGATGGGATACGATTCCAAGCAATGGAAAAAGATGCTGCGATCAACAGGGGCAAACCCTGATTGATTTAGGTCAACGTTTACAGAAAATCTACAAACCAAGCATCAGGGTGCTTGCCCCCTCAATTTCAAAAGTGTAGAGCGCCCATGAAACAACCTCTCGCATTTGAAAAATATGGATGGAGTTTGATTTAGATTAAAGAAACCTGTCGCATCCAAACAAAAATTGCCTAAACCGGCATCCGCAGGGATTACCCTCGGCATCTCTGGTAAACCTAGAGTAAAGTTACCTGTTATCAAGTTATCAACGAAATCAAGGATTTTGAAAATGCGCTTCCCAGTATTTAAAACCAGCAAATTCACCCAACTCGTGTTCCCTTTGGCTTTGGCAGCGTTCGCTGGTGCGTCCACCAGTGCCATCGCCGCCGTTGATGCAGATGCTGCCCAAGCCCTGTTCAAAAAGAACGATTGCACCAAATGCCACTCGGTAGATAAAACCAAGAAAGGCCCTTCACTGAAAAAGATTGCCGCCAAATACAAAGGCAAGGCTGATGGTCAGGAAAAAGTTACCAAAAACATGACCACCGGCCCCAAGGTGAAGCTTGAAGACGGCACCGAAGAAGACCACAAAGTCATCGACACCAAAGATCCAGCCGCTATCAAAAATATAGCCGACTGGATTCTGGCGCAATAACAACTGGAGTGTTCACCCATAGCCAACGCTATGAAGGGGGATGCCGTCATGGGTCTCCCCGGTTTTTTATTGACCGCTGCACCCTTGGTGCAGCGTTGTGAATCAGTATCTGTTTTCAAGGTGATCGGGATGCGAATCAAGTGTTTGGCCGCCGTTTTCGGCATGTTTTTGTTTGGGCTGATGAGCCCCACCTGGGCTGCTGAGCCCGTGGGCGCAGCTTTGTGCGTCACCTGCCATGACGAAGAAGACCTGCCTGACATGAGCAAATCAGCGCACGGGTTCTCCTCCGACAAACGGGTGCCCGATTGCGTCAGCTGCCACGGCGCCAGTGACGACCATGCGAACAATCGCAAAAAGGATGGCGCAAAGGGTCGCCCTCTGCCCGATCGCCTGTTCATACGCAAGTTTGCACTGCCCGCCAATGAGCGCAGCGAGGTATGCATGACCTGCCACAGCAAGGACAGCACGCGCGCGCTGTGGTCTGGCAGTGCCCACCAGGGTGCCGACGTGGCTTGCAACACCTGTCACAAAATTCACGTCAACCGCGACAAAGTGCTCAACAAAGTTGCTCAGCCCGAGGTTTGCTACACCTGTCATAAAGAGCAGCGCAGCCAGATGAATAAACCCTCTCACCATCCGTTGGTCGAAGGCAAAATGACCTGCTCTGACTGCCACAATCCGCATGGCTCAGCGGGTCCCAAGTTGTTCAAACGCGATACCCTGAACAATACCTGCTACACCTGTCATGCCGAAAAGCGTGGCCCCTTTGTGCACCAGCATGATCCGGTGGCTGAAGACTGCAGCAACTGCCACCTTGCCCATGGCAGCAGCACGGCGGCCATGCTCAAGGTGCGTGCACCCCTGTTGTGTCAACAATGCCATTCTGCCTCGCATTCGTCTGCCTCAAACGTGGGCACACTTCCCAGTTCTGTCGCCCCGGTGGCGCTCAACAGCGCTGGCTTTTGGCAAGGCCGCAGTTGTCTGAACTGCCACACCCAAATTCATGGCTCCAACAATCCATCGACCAGCATCATGAACCCACAACGGTTGATGCGTTAATACACAAAGAGCAAAAATGAACTCAATCAAATTTTCATTTGGCGCTCGTCGCAGCGCCGTCGCCCTTGCTGTAGCTGTCGTCTGCTTGGGCGCGCAAGCGCAATCCGCAAAGGTTGAAACCACTGTCAATGTCGGCTTGGCTGCCGTCGACGGCTCCAGAGCTGATCGTGCCCAGTTTGACCAATACCGCGCCCTGCAAAACAATAGCACCCAAGGGCTGCTCGGCATTGATTACAGCCTGCGTGACGAGGATGCTGGCAAATCGGTTGACCTGACCGGCTCGAACCTGCTGAGCGAGTCACGTGAACTTAATTTTGTCTGGAAGCATCCGGGCTCCTGGAAATTCACCGCCAACTACGGCGAACTGGTGCGCCAGGAACCCAACACGATCAACAGCGCCTCGCTGGGCCTCGGCACAACGCTGCCGACGGTGAATAAGTTGGCACTTTCTGGCACAGGGACTGACATCACCCTACAGACCAAGCGCACCGGCATGGGATTAGGTTTCACGCGCATCATTTCCCCGGCACTACAGTTCGAAGTGAATGTTAAAACCGAAGCTAAAGACGGATCACGGCTGTTTGGCAGCTATCTGAACTGCGCCACGCCGGTCAATCAAACGCTACCCTCCTGCGCAACCCTCGGTGCCGGTACGTTGCCAATGCTGTTGCTGCCTGAGCCGATCAAGTCCAACCATACTCAGGTTGAAACCCGCCTGGGTTACAGCGCTGACAAACTTCGCCTCAGTTTGGGCTACTACGGCTCGTTTTATCGCAACAGCAACGCCGCACTCAACCCCAGTGGTTTGGTGAACTTGGTTGCCAGTGAGACCCTGCTGGCCTTGCCTCCAGACAACGAGGCGCACCAATTTGACCTCAGTGGCAGCTACGACCTCGCACCCAGCACCCGTGCCGCACTGAAGCTCGGGTATGCCACCGTTCTGCAAAGAGCCAACTTTGTCAGTCCTGGTGTCGTCAACAACCTCGATGCCCAGGTCATCACCACTTCAGCCAAGCTGGGTGTCACGTCGCGCCCAATGCCCAAACTGTCCTTGTTGGCTGACTTCAACTACCAAAACAAAGACGACCGAACCCCGCTGTTTAACTACAACCTGGTTGGCACCAACAGGCATTTGCCTAACCTCAAAATTCAAAGCAAGTTACAAGCCAGCTGGCAATTCAGCCCTGACTACCGGGGCACTGCGGCTGTCGAGCACGAGTTTATAAACCGGGGCACCTTCACCACCAGTGGCACCGCCACCGGTATCAGTGCGTTGCGCCAGATAACCGACGAGACCACCCTGCGCGCCGACCTGCGCCGCCAAATGGCCAACAACGTTAGCGGATCTGTCGGTATTTCAAGCAGCCAGCGTGACGGCTCCAACTGGGCGCAACCCAGCGCCGCTGGCGGTCTCATAGCCGGCACCAACCCAGCGCTGAATGCCGTCTTCATGCCAACGCTGGCTGACCGCCAGCGCAACAAGGTCAAACTGTCGGCAGACTGGCAAGCCAGCGAACAACTCAGCTTGCAATTTAATGCTGAGAACGGCTCCGACAACTACACTGCCCCCAACGCCAATGGCCTGCGTGACACCCGCGTGAGCCAGTTCGGTCTGGATTGGTCTTATGCGATTTCTGACGACTGGGCCATGACCGGCTACTTGGCTCAAAGCACACAAACCCTGAATCAGTCGCGCTACCTGGGCTCGGTCATGGCTTTCGACAACACCAATGTGAGCGCCTCTCTTGGCGTGACCGGCAAGGCCAGTAGCAAGGTTCAAGTTGGTGCCAATGTTTCCTACATGGACGACAACAGCGTTTACGCTCAATCGACCGATGGCGCTGCGCGTGGTCTTCCTGACATCAACTATCGGCAGACCGCCTTGAAACTGTTTGCCAATTACCAGCTCGAAAAGACCTCGTCTGTGCGCCTTGACCTGGTGCACCAACGTAACAGCTCGAACGATTGGACCTGGGGCACTAACGGTGCGGCATTTACCTACGCCGATAACACCACTGTGTCTCAAAACCCAAACCAAAGCGTCAATTTCATTGGTGTCAGCTATGTTCTCAAACTGCAATAGCCGTGCTGACCAAGATATTCCGACGTGAAGTTTGACGTACCTCAAACTTCACGTCCTGCATGTCAATGAAAATGTATTTTTGTAAAACTAATGTAAACAACTGACGTTGTCGATCTGAGTAGAGTAAGCAGTTGATTTTTTTGAAACCGGTGTTTTAACCTTAACGCCTTAGGAGTGTAAAGTGAAGAGTTTTAAAGTTTTAAGCAGCAGTCGCCCATCGCCTCATTGGATCAGGTTCGCGGCTGCGAGCCTGTTGGTGGCTGCAATTGCCGGTTGCGGCGGTGGTGGGAATGGGGCAAATACACCGATTACCGCTGCTACCAATGCTGTACCTTCAACTGCTGAGGCATCCGCGACGTGGAAGGCATTGGCGCCAACCATCTCCAATGTCAACGTCAACATGGGTGGTACTACGCCAGTGGTGACCTTTGCAGTTAAAGACGCTGCTGGTAAACCCTTGACCGGCTTGGCCAATTATTCGCAAAGCTCGACGGCTCGCGTCAAGGCGCTGACCAACCTGGCCTTTACCCTGGCAAAACTGGTCCCGGCCAATGCAACCACCGGTGAACCCAGTAAATGGGTCAATTACGCGGTGTATCGGCCCGCCACCAAAGCCGAAAACACGGCCACACCGGCTGGTTCGTCATGCGAAGCAGCTACCGGCGCCAATTGGTGCGCAACCTACCCTACCTCTGACACCCAAGGTACCCTGGTTGACAACGGCGACGGCACCTACCAATACACTTTTTATCGCGATGTCAAACAAGCAGCAACTATTCTTGCCAGCTTCACCGACTCGGCTGACGGTTTTTACAAAAAAGCCGATGCTGGCGATGTCAGCTACGACCCGACTCTGACCCACCGCCTGGGCATCCAGCTTGGCGGGGCGGCTCCTGGCACTGGTTCCAACACGCCTGCCGCTGTCACCAATGCGGCCTACCCTGGCGTCAATATGGTCAATACTGCCAACGCCTGGTATGACTTCCGGCCTGATGGCGTAACGGTCGCCGCTTCACGCGAAATCGTCAAGCTGGCTTCTTGCAGCACATGCCACGACGGTAAAGTCTTGGCGCACGGTAGCCGCAAAGACCCCAACTATTGCGTCACTTGCCACACGGAACAAATAAAGTATGGCTTTAACGGTGGTGATGCTGCCAGCTCCAATGGTGGCCTGACCTTGACCGGCACCACACGGCCAACTACCGCCATCATGGATGGTCGAGCCATTGGCAACTTCCCGAACATGATTCACAAGACGCACATGGGCAAAGAACTGGTCAAGTCCGGTTATTTCTTCAATGCAGCCGCTGAAGGCAAATACAACGAAGTAACCTATCCGCAACCGGTTACCAATTGTGCCAAGTGCCATGATGGTTCTGCCACCGCAGTCAATAAGACAGCCAATGGCGACAACTGGAAAGCGGTTCCCAGTAAAGTGGCTTGCGGCTCCTGCCACGACGGCATCAACTTCGAAACCGGCTTGGGCGTGACTCTGGCTGACAAGGCAGCTGATTTGGCAGCTGGCAAAGCGGTAGGTACAACCAAAACAGGTCACGCTGGCAAGCCCCAGGCAACTTCTGCCTTCTGCGTTTTGTGCCATAAAGCGAGCGATATGTCGGTCTACCACGTCACGGTTGATCCGACTGGTGCCAATGGCCGCGGCGGCTACCCGCTGAATACTGCTCAGGATGTGCCTACAGTTGGTTTCGCGTCCGGCATGGGTCCGTCGATTCCGCTGGCTTCTCAGCTCAATATGCCCGCTGGTGTTTACAAGATCAATTTTGAGGTCAAACAAGTCACAGTTGCCGGTGCCGCCGGTGCCATGAAAGCGACTGTGGTTTATCGCATCCTCAAAGATGGCCTGCCAGTCACCTTGAACGCCACCGGTTATCTGATCGACAACGTTGATGGCACCCCTGACATCTACATTGGTTATGCCACGGCCCAAGACGGTTTGGCAACGCCAGCGGACTGGAACGCCACCAAGAGTGCTCACATCATTGATATTCGCGATGCCAAGACTACAGCTGGCTCGCAAACCGGACCTGATGCCAGTGGTTATTACACCGCCACGCTGGCAGCCATCATTCCAGATGATGCCAAGATGGTGACCGGCGCTGTGGGTATCAACTACAACGGTTTTGTCCAGTTGGGCTTGACTGCTTACCCGAAAGGCATCCGCCTGCGTGAGCCAGCCTTTGCCATGAAAACAGCGGACACCTATACCGCTCGGCGCGCCATTGTCAGCAATGCCAAGTGCAACAACTGTCACGGCCAGTTGGGTGTTGGCCCCTCGTTCCACAGCGGTGCTCGCAACAACGGCGAAGGCTGTGCTCTGTGCCACAACGCCAACAATTCGACCGGTCATACCGGCGCGGCCAATAGTTTTGGTGGCGGCTGGAATGTCGGCATCAAGAACTTGGTGCACTCCATCCACTCCTCGGCCAAACGCGCGAATGCCTTTACCTACGAGGCCACCGTGGCCAACCCCAATGGCTTCCAGGAAGTTACCTATCCGGGTGTGCTGAAGAATTGTGAACAATGCCACGTTGCCGGCAGCTATGACTTCCGCACAGCGGCCAACGCTGCTGCGCTGCCCAATCTGCTTTGGACTACGGAAGCCAAGACCGATATGACCAACAATTCGACGACCAATCCTACTGGTATCGCCTCGCTTGGTCTGTCGCCTTGGATCACTTCTCTGGGTAAAGGGCAGGTTAACTACACCGCTGACAATCTGGTGTCCTCGCCGATTTCTGCCTCCTGCTTTGGTTGCCATGACAGCAAGTTGGCACTGACCCACATGCAGACCAACGGCGGCACTCTGTACGGCGCGTTCTCCACCGTGGCCAACGTGGCTACTCGCCCAGCCATTGGTGCAAGTGGTACAGCTGCCGCCATGACCTTTACCAAGGTTGAGGCCTGCATAGTCTGCCACGGCCCGGACAAGTTATACGACATCAAGGTGGTGCACCAGTAAAGGGGCCTTGCCTGCTCCTGAGCTCAGAGCGCGTTGCCAGACGTTCTGAGCTCACAGTAACCTACAAACCCGGATGCGCATGCGCATTCGGGTTTTTTTATGTGCAGCATTCACCGCAAGCCGCCGCCAGCGGCGAGTCCCACCAAGCCAACAGCCAGCCGCACGGTGTAATTGATTGGCAGCAACCGCGCAAAGAACGCCGAACTGTACAAAAGTGGTGAACAGAAGCAACACAGGCAACACGCTCATGCAGATGCCACAAGCCCAGCCCTAGGCTACCCAATGTCGCGCTGACTTTACCTGGCCAACGCAATTTACCTGAACTGAACTTGACATAAAACAAACTTATCTCGCCTTGCGTCAGTGAGAATCGGGCGTCTGTAAAGTTCGGGTAAACTGATT
>CAIYNH010000818.1 GCA_903927495.1 uncultured beta proteobacterium | reverse complement strand
CCCACTTGACTTCCCCGCCCACCAGAGCGTTCATTGCATCTCCACCACACCTGAAAGATTTGACATGGAGACGGTCTTGCTGACCACACTGCAACTGGCCAAGCGTCTTGGCTTAGCACCAATCACACTGCAAATCTGGCGCAGCCAGGGGGTGGGCATACCGTTTGTCAGACAAGGGACTCGGGTGTTTTACCGCTTGGCCGATGTGCAGGACTATGAGCGCCGTAATGTGCAATCGTTGTCCGCCTGGCTGTTGGGCAGTGATCGCCCATTGGCAGAAATGGAAGCATTGGTGCGCGCAGCCAATCTGCCACTGCAAAAAATCCGTCAGCGAATTGCCAATCCGCAAGAAATTGATGATGACGAGAAATCCCTGCCACCCGAATCGGTCGAACCATCTGCTGACTCGGACTGGCAGCCTTTTGCCCCACAGAAATTGGCTCGCCGTTTAAACAGCGCTATCGCAGTGGGCATGTCGACTGCCCTGCCCTTTTCCCCCAAAGCACCCGAACTTATCACCACCCAACAAGCTGCTGACCGGTTTGGGCTGACGACCAGCGCACTGCACGAGTTGCGTTGCCGGGATGATGGTCTGCCAATTGTGCAAAAAGGCTTCACTCTGGGCTACCGGTTGGAGGACATTCAGGCGTTTGAGCAGCGCGAGGCTTTGGCCATGGCACCGGTTTATCCGGGGCCTGGAACAATGTCCAAATTGATACAGATACGCAACAAGTCGACCGTCAGTCTATCGCTGTTTTTTACACAGGCTCTTTTTGCTTGGAGTTCCAGCTTTTTAGCCGTTGCTGCCATTGCCCAAGTGGCAGAGATTGATCGGCTTGGGCCGCCTTCGTTGATATTGCAATCAATTGTTCCAGCAGGGCCTCCTGCTCGGGATCGTCGTGCGACGCAAACACCGGAATGACCTTCACAAAGTAGTCGCCTCGGGGACCACGAAGCGAGGTCGGAAAACCCTGATGGCTCAGTCGATAGGTCAATGCATTACGGTTCAGGCGCATCTGCTGCATTCCGTTGGGAGTCGGAACCTCCACCCAACGCCCTGACATCCAGGCATATCCGTTGACTGGCATTTCACAGCGCAGCAGACCGTCACCGTCCAAAGTAAATAGCGAGTGAGGTTTGATCTTCACTTCCAGTTCTAGGTCAATCTGCGGTTCACCATGTGGCGATGCGGGTACGCTCAACACATGCCCGTCGCGCACACCGGCGGGAAAGCGAACCCGACGCCGGTAGGTTACCGTCAGTTCACCGCTGCCACCGCAAGCACCACAGGACTCGCGATGGCGTCCGTCACCACCGCAATCCATGCATGACTCTTCGTTCCACAACCAGCCAAAGAGGGTCGCTTTACGCACAGCACCGCTGCCATTGCAGGTTAGGCAAGCCTGTGCAAACACCCGTTTGCCGTTGCCGACACAGGCCTCACAGGTGTAGACAATGCGCCCACTCAAGGTACGTGTGCAGCCCAGGATCGCATCCTCCAGTGATAGACGCACCTTACTGTTATGCGTTCTTCTGTGGCAATCGGGTTCAGGTTCTGCAGAAGCAGTGTGGTTCTCTGCCTGAGTTCCCGTGTACCTATCATCTTCTGTGCTATCGCTGTGGCCACCGCGCAATTGGCGGATGTGTTGGTAGGCCTTGTTGATATGCTGCATGCGCTGGCTTGCGCCGGCCGCAGCATTGCGATCAGGATGCCAAGCGGCTACAAGGCGCCGCCACATGGCTTTGAGCTGGGCATCACTGACACTGGGGTCCACGCCCAGTTCTTGGTAGGCCTCCCGGATATCCATGGTCATTGAGTCCTTAAGCGAAAGCGTCCTATTTGTGCTGCGCGTCTCAGGGGTAAACCGACACTGTCACGACGACAATATGAAGTCGAACTTGCTGAGTGCATTTGTCAGGCACACGTCACCGAACCCAGCCCAGGTCAAAGAATAGGATTGGGCCGGTGTTGATCATGCGTTCGTGGACGCACATCCGTTTATTTAGCTGCGCGCTTTGCCTTTGTCGCAGGAGCCACTGATGCGGCCATAGATGCGCCCTTTTCCATCGCTGCGTCCAAAGTGCTTTCTGCTGTAGATGCGGCAGCCTTCAGGCCCTTCGCTATCGGAGCAAAGCTCTCCCCTGCGGGATGGGCCTTTTGCACGGCATCGATCGTGCCATGAAACTGAATCACGCTCAGTGCAACAGCATCTTTCAGGTTCTTTTGAAACAGCGCCACTGCAGCTTCTGAGGAAGTCTTAAAGGCCTCAAAGGCCGCCTGAGGATCCTTTGCACCCTTAACCGCATCAACTGTTTCCATCATCGCCGCTTGGGCTTGAGCAGCCTGGTTTTGAGCCAAGTTAGCCCAGGCCTTCAGGTTGTCTTGGAGGGGGCGAAATGCCTCCTGTGCTGTCCCCAGATCAAACTTGGGTGCTGACTCAGTCATGGATTTGGCAATGGCTTCGAATGGTGTGTTTTTGAACATGATGATCCTTGGTGAATATGTTGCAATGCAGCAATTATCCTCTCAAAGGTCAAGCTGTGCTGCATTTGTGGGGACTGTGAAAATTGGTGCAAAAGCCAAGGATCAAACTCGCTCCTAGGACAGGTGAGGAAGCCTCAGGGTGTTTGTCCACTGTTTGCGGAGTTTGGTCGTTTCATATTGTGACATTTTTGCTGCCTGAGCATGGCAACCATCCAAAATCTTGCCGTACGGGAATTACACAAGCTTTTGGATGCCACCGTTTGTGTTAAATTTCGTAGGTAGTAACATTTGACTACCCAAAGAATTGGAGCTAGAGATGCCCCTCATCAGCATTGCGAGTAAACCCACCAGTTTGAAGTTGCCTTCAGCGCTCAAAACGCAACTTGAGGATGATGCCCAGAAGGCTGGCTTAAGTCTGCACGCATTCATGGTGCAGACCCTGGCCGACTCGGTGCGCCGCACGCGATTGCGTGAAGCGTTTTCCAGGGACTGCATGACCGCACTGAGGGACATGAAGACCACCGGGTCAGGCTACCAACTTGGTAATGTCCGCGCCTATTTTTCAGAGTTAGCCAGTCACCGCAAGGGGCTACAAGCCAAGCCGCAAGACCTTGCTCCAACGCACATGAGCTAAAAATTGTGTCTGAGGTATTTCTGAGCAGAGCAGCATTTGATGACCTACTTCGGCTGGAGGAGTTTCTTGTCGAGTCAAATGACCCGATGGCTGGTGAGTTATTGGATTTCATCCTAGATGCTTTGCAAGTTTTGACTCATCAGCCTGGCATCGGCCGCCCGGTTGAGGGCGGACTGCGAGAACTTATTATTTCGCGAAGGCGCAGCGGTTATCTGGCGCGCTACGAATTCGACGATGCCCGCGATCTGGTTCTTGTGGCACGCATTCGCCATCAACGGGAATCCGGGTACTCAGAGGAAGAGCTTTGACAGATGAAAAGGTAGAAACAGGTCGAACCATCTGCTGACTTGGACTGTCAGCCTTTTGCCCCACAGAAATTGGCTCGCCGTTTAAACAGCGCTATCGCAGTGGGCATTTCCACTGCCCTGCCCTTTCCCCCCAAAGCTCCAGAACTCATCACCACCCAACAAGCTGCTGACCGGTTTGGGCTGTCGACCAGCGGCGGCAAGCTACAAACTACAAATGCTGGACTGTCAAATATTGCGGCCACTGTCGCCAATCTGGTTGGACTGGAGAAGCATGCCAAGTGGGACGAGAGTCTGCTGCTTTTGAAGTGAGCAATCAACCATCGACTCTCAATTGCTCATAACGTCGCAGTAGACCGGCACGCAGCGGCATTGCAGCGCGGTCGCCGTTGCCAGTGGGGACGAGCTCATGGCTTAAGTCCAGGTTCGCCGCCGAAGGTCTTCCGCGCCTCAAACACTAAGACCTCATAGAACCGGAGGACTTGCTCGGTCAACGGGGTTGCTGCACCACCAATACCGCGGTCTGGCATCTCAAGCACGACCTGCCAATCGACGTCTGCAAGCCCAGCCAGGGCAACCACCCGTTCCCGACCAGTTCCTTCATGAAGGATGCCGAGGATTCCCTCGTTCGACATAACGACGCGAACTCCTTGCGGTCCTCCGGAAATTCGGATCGCTCGCATCTGCAAGCAGCTGCGAAGAGGCAAATCATCTGGCTGGTGCTTGTTATGATTGTTCATCTGGTAGAAGGCCCAGACCAAAGGGTCGACCTTCAAACGCTGGAACTGCTCTTCAAACCACGCGTCAGCCTCGCCTCCCAATCTCGTGCAGCTCTGTCTGATCGCCTCCTTTAAGGCGTACGTTGCGCTCAAGAATCCAAAGAACAGCGCGCGGTAAACAGGGAAGTTCGGCAATGGCGTAGCGGCGGTCAGGGCCTCTTGAAGCAACTGCGCCTCCTCCAGCTTTGCACGGGCGTGAGCAAATGGACCTTTAAGGCGCCCGAACGTGAACCCCTGATCTCGAGCTTGTTCAAGCGACATCTGCTCAAAGCCTTCGAGAAAATGGCTGTACTGCACCAAATCCCGAGCACGCAGCAGCGGTCTTGCCCTGGCAAGTTCCAGGACAGCCTGCTCGTGTGTTGAATGGGAGCGAAGGTTCATGCTGCAAGTATGTTGCGATTTCTATGTATTTGTCAATATTCTATGCACTATAGCAACATGACAACGGTAAAGCCGTAGCGTTCGCCAATCTCCCACAATTCGAATTCAAAGCCTGGCATACATCAACAAATTGGCCTGTTTTTCAAAGCAATGACGATGATCATGCTATCAGTCATGGCGCCCCCACTTGACTTCCCCACCCACCAGAGCGTTCATTGCATCTCCACCACACCCGAAAGATTTGACATGGAGACGGTCTTGCTGACCACACTGCAACTGGCCAAGCGGCTGGGCTTGGCACCGATCACGCTGCAAATCTGGCGCAGCCAGGGGGTTGGCATACCGTATGTCAGACAAGGCACTCGGGTGTTTTATCGCTTGGCCTTGGACTCATCATCAATGAGTTTCAGTGTGTCCGAGGTGGCCTTTTGCCGCAGGGTGGTCTGCTGAGTCAGTGCCTCTAGCAGCAGCAGGGTTGACTTGGCAATCTGGATTGACTGCGAGGCTGAACACAAATCCAGCGCGGTTTGTTCCTGCTGGTAGCGTGTTTTGACGGCATCGACTTGCTTTTGCAGATTGGCCTCGACCATGGCAGTCAGGCCTTTGTACGCTTCAGCCATTTTGGCGGTGGCGTCAAGAACCACGCCATTGGCCTTGGTGACAGCCTGTTCCACCTCGCCCAATCGGGATTTGAGCTTTTCCACTGCGGAGTGAACCGCCTCGATGCCACGACCGACCGCTTCTTGCGTACCCTGGCGCACAGCTTCCAACTTCTTGGCAATCTCCTCTGCCGTGGTGGCCACCGTGGTCATGGCCGCTTTGGCAGCATCGGCTCCTTTGGTGGCATCGGCATACATCGCAGCAAAAATCTGGTTCATTTCTGCCAGTCGGGCTTCGTGGCGCTTGGTGGCCGCATCTATGGTGTCACTGGTGAAGATTGCTGCAAAGGCTTCCCAGCGGTATTGCAACTGCTCAACCGCTTTGACCAGGATTTCCACCATGAAGATGCCCGCTTTGCGCACGATCTCGAATTTCTCGGACAACCAGGTACCGATTTCCCATCCAGCAGCGAAGGCGCCCAACACGGCGAACGCTGTTTTGAGCAGGCCGACGCTGGCTATCGCAGCTGTCACTGACAAATTGGCTGTAGCCCAGGCGGCAGAAGTGGCGGTGGCCGCCGTGATGGCTGCGGCCCCTGCGGTCTGCCAAGCAGTGATCAGTGCCGGAATCAGCCGGTAGATCAGAACAACCAGGCGTCAGCTATTCTGATCAGTTCCTGCACTTTGCCTGCCGCCCAGTTGATCGACAGGAATGCCAGCAGTTGCGTCTTGGCAGTAGCCACCTGGTCGCCAAACGCCGACATGCCTGCTTTGACCTCTGCCATACCAGCGGCAGCCTTGTCACCTGCGGTCTTGGCCGTGGAGGCCAACTCACCCAGGCTTTGCTGGGCAGAATTCAAGGCGCGTTTGAGCCCGTCATCGGCACCTTCAAGGGCGACTAAAACGGCGATACGGTTGTTGGCCATGGGTCAATCATCAAATTGCGTTAAATGACCACTTAAATGGTCATTATTTGTTAACATGGAGGT
>CAIYNH010000817.1 GCA_903927495.1 uncultured beta proteobacterium | reverse complement strand
TCCGGGCGCACCAGCGGAATGCGAAAAAATAGGTAGTGGTGCAGCAGCCAGCTTTGCCAATTGCCGCGCATCTTGGTCAGCCGCTCAGAAAATTGGCGGGCACTGTCTGCCCCAGCGGGCTTGACGAGTTGGTTTTCAACCAAAAAACGGGTCACGGCCTCAACATCTGCGGTAACCGGACGCAAAGCGGTCTCGAGAATGATGGCCTCTGCAATAGCCGCCATGGCATCAAGCGACCAGCGGCTGATGATCTCGAAGGTGAGCCAGTCGATCCGAAAAAACTGGTTGCGCACCGGGTCATGCAAGGTCCAACTGGGCTGTCCATCAGCCAAATGGGGACCGGGATAAAGCGCGAGCTCTTCGCGCAGTGTTGGCAAGGGCATCGCCGCTACCAGCCAATCATCTGGCGAATGGCCGCTACCGGTCGGCGCAGCACCCAGTAAATCAGCGGCACCCAACTGCCTGAGAGCTTGGCAGTGCCCTTCAGGCCCACCCGGTGTTCTGTTTTGCCATCGAGCGCCGCACGCACCCTGTAGGCATAGTTGCCATCGGGGCGCTGCATGGCATCATGGGCAACATAGCGCACCTGCGCTGGCACTGAAAACAAGGGGCTTGCATTCAGATAAAGACTGACCATGGAACCTACCGGCAGAGGTACCGCATCACCCACCCCCAGCCAGGCTTCTACTTCCACATCGTCCGGGGCGGCCACGCGCATGATGCGCTCGCCAGTCACCACGGGTTTACCTATCCACTCACTGGGGTCGTCAAACAAGGCGATGCCGTTGTACGGTGCCACGATGTGAGCGCGCTCGAGCTGGCCCTGCAAATAGTCGGCTTCAGCCTGACGCTCTTCAACCTTGCCCATTAACAAGGCAAGTTGGCCCTTGTATTTGACATCGGTTACCGCCAGTTGGGCTGCTTGGCGGTATTCGGCCTGCGATCCGGACAAGGCTTGCTGTGCTACTTCGAGCCGGCTTAGAAGAGATGCATCGTCCAGGTTAAGCAGTGGCTGCCCTGCTTTGACCGACTCATTGGGCATGACCAAAAAATTGCCTACGACACCGTCCATGGGGGCGCGAATCACCGTCGGGTGAGCCGCCACCAGTTCACCGGGAGCCAATACAGTCAACCTAATCGGTAAGACCAGTACGCCAAAAATGCCTGCTGCCCAAAGAATGCGCCGCTGTTTCCACCAAACCTGCCCAGGTGTGGGTTGCAACAAATGAAGCACCAGCGTTGCCCATCGCTGCCATGACCATGCTGGAGTCGGGTGGCGTGCCTGCCAGGCATTGCACCAGATGTCCAGCCACTCGGCCAGCAACATCATTTCGGATGATGTCCAGGGAGTATCGCGCGCCAATAGCAAGCCTGCGGCAGGAGTTTTTTGCTCTGGTGTACTGCTAAAAGGCAGCCAAAGCCCGTCACTGGGTAGCCATTCGGCCCATTCGTCAGCCAATTCGGCTGGCAACTGCGCTTGCGCCACCAAGCGCGGCTGCGAACTGTCCTTGGCCAAGTTAGAACAAACTTTGTCAAGCCATTGAACATAGGGGGCATTGGCTTCAAGTTGCACCACACCAGACAAAGCCTTGATACCGTCACCGGCCATCCATAGCGCCGCTTGGCGGTAGGGGGCCAGATCATGGCTGTCGTTAACAGCTAAAAATTCAAGCTCGACGACATTTGCCGCTTGGCGCGTGCGTCGCCCCAAATCAAGCAAGGTACCGAGGTCATGTGCAGAAAGCTCAACTTTTTCTGGCTCTTTAGGATGCATAGATGGGTCGGGTGGCGTTTAGGCGCAGTGCTGTTGGGTGCTCATCAAACCCGCCGAGCAAGTGCCATGCGATCAGGGCTGCTGCGATGGCGGCTGGCCAGACGGATTTGCTCGCTCAAACTGGCACGTCCTGCCAGCTTGGCATCGATTTTCAGCAGGCGTTGGAACTTG
>CAIYNH010000816.1 GCA_903927495.1 uncultured beta proteobacterium | reverse complement strand
CGCTCTTCGGTGATCGACATCGAGCTCACGATCACGTCGTACTTTTTGGCCATCAGGCCAGGAATCATGCCGTCCCAAGCTTGCTCGACAAAAACACATTTACGTTTGATTTGTTCGCACAGCGCGTTGGCAACATCCACATCAAAGCCGGTCGGTTTGCCGTCGGCGGTCTTGAAGGTGAACGGCTCATAAGTAGGGTCAATCGCGACCTTCAGGTCTTTGACCTGGGCAAAAGCGGTGGCGCACAGCGTGCCAACAGCAACAGCAATCAGGAGTTTTTTCATCATGTAGCGGTCTTTCTATGTGCCTGAGCATTGCCCGGCGGGTTAATAAGTAAGAAAAATGATTTTACGGTCTCGGGCCGGTGATCGCAGGGATGGTTTCTACTAATTACATTTCTAAATCATCTCCGTCGTTGTTGGCTCGCCTTGTCTGGTTGCAGTAATGTCTGCGGCTCGATGCCTAGACACGGATGATTTAGAAATGAAATAACGCCACACCAACGATCGGCAATAGCAGCCGGGATTGGGTGTTTCGCTAACTGCAAACGATTTTCAGCAACATCTATATGCAAGCATCGTACCCACAGGATGTTTGCACGCTGCGGTCTGGCATGATGACGGACATGGAAAATAACTTGCCTGTCTTGATTCAAGCCCTGTTGCAGCCGCAACGGTATGGCCCTGCGGTGCAAGTTGTGGAACTGGTGCAAACCCATATCTCCTGGGTGCTTCTGGCCGGGGACTTTGCTTACAAAATAAAAAAACCCGTCAAATTGAGTTTTTTGGATTTCAGCACACTGGCACTGCGCCAGAAAACCTGTGCTGACGAGTTGCGCCTGAATCGCCGTTTTGCGCCAGACCTTTACCTTGATGTTGTCGGTATTTTCAACACACCACAGAACCCATGCTGGCAGGCAGAGGGTGCGCCCATCGAAGTGGCGGTCAAGATGCGTCGTTTTGAGGAGTCGGCACGGTTGGACCATGTTTGTGCTCGTGGCGAGCTGCGGGCCCAGCATTTGTCAGTGTTGGCCGAGACGCTCGTGGCTTTTCACGCATCCGCCGCAGTGGCTCGGCCTGATTCAGGTTTTGGCTTAATCGAACAAATTTTGCAGCCGCAGTTGGATAATTTTGCTGAAATTCCCAGTGACTTGCCTGATACCTTTCTGAAGTCCCGGTTAGCAGCCCTGCGCCAATGGACTCTGGCTCAATTTGAGCAACTTGCCCCACTGTTGCAGGCGCGGCTACAGACGGGTCATGTGCGTGAGTGCCATGGTGACCTGCATCTGGCTAACATGGTGCTGATCAATGGTCAGGTTCAGATGTATGACTGCATCGAGTTCAACGACAACCTGCGCTGGATCGATGTTGCAAGCGAGCTTGCTTTCACTTATGTTGACCTGCTTGCCAATGGCCAACCGGGGTTGGCTGACTGGCTGCTGGATGAGGTCTTGAGTCGCAATGGTGACTATGAATCGGCCCGCCTGCTACGCTATTACGCCGTCTATCGGGCCATGGTGCGGGCTAAAGTGGCTGCGCTGCGCTGGGAACAAACTCACGGTGATGTTAGCGAGGTGGCGGTGTACGTGGCGCTGGCTGAGCGCCTGACCGCGCCGCCGCCGCCGGGCTTGATGATTACGCACGGCCTGTCGGGTTGTGGCAAAACCGTCGCTACAGATGCCTTGCTGCAGGCTGATGGGCATGCGGCAACTTTGCGCCTACGCTCAGACGTGCAGCGCAAGCGACTGTTTGGCATCGCACGTTCCGGCCAAAGCAGGACGCAAGTGCAGGGCGGTATTTACCATCAGCAGGCCCACCTGCAAACCTACACTCATCTGCGTGAGATGGCAGCGATGCTGCTGTGTGCTGGCTGGTCGGTGCTGGTGGATGCGGCTTTTCTGAAGCTTGCTGACCGTCAAAGTTTTCGTGACTTGGCTTCTGCCATGGGTGTGCAATTCAGCCTATTGGCACCCCAGGCCAGCCCTGAGCAGTTGCGCCAGCGAATCCTGACGCGCAGTGCCGTGGGTAAGGATGAATCGGAGGCCACGCTGGAGGTGCTGGCGCTGCAGATGCAGGTGCTTGAACCGCTTACACCTGAGGAACTGTCAAGTGTGTTTATTGGATAATATTCCCATGAATTTCGCTCCAGACATGTCGGGTTTTAGGCACCGTAGCTTCATGGTCGCTTCAGGGATTCACGCGGCCATGATCCTGCCGTGTGCAACGTCTGATCCTAAGTCGCTGACTGTCAAGCTGTCGCAATGATGCTGGCGCGCCTGTTGCACTTGCTGCTGGCACTGCTTTGTTTAACCAGCTTCGCATGGGCGAGTCCGCCGCCCAAGAAGGGGGAGCCGGTCAAGATTGGGGTGCTGGCTTTTCGACCCAAGCCGCTAACACTGGCGCAATGGAGGCCCTTGGCCGTGGCTCTCAAACAGGCCATTCCTGAACATGATTTTGTGATCCAGGCATTTACCTTGACGGAGTTGGAGGCTGCTGTTGTGAGCAAGCAACTTGATTTTGTCTTGACCAATTCCGGGCATTACGTGCTGCTGACCAGACGCAGTGGCTTGCAGGCACCGCTGGCGACTTTGTTGATGGATGAGAGCGGCCAGGAAACTTCGGTGTTTGGGGGTGTGATCTTCGTGCGCGCCGGGTCAACCGGGATCAAAACGCTG
>CAIYNH010000815.1 GCA_903927495.1 uncultured beta proteobacterium | reverse complement strand
TCGCACCACCAACTGCAGCGGCAGACCGCGTCAGGGTAAACCTTTGTGTCGGCTGTGTAACTGCTGGTAAACGCGCCGGTCCCTACTGTGCTTTTTGAGCGTGAAAGGGTCAGCTACGGTGCCATTACGATAGATTGGGTGCCAGCAGTCGTTGCAAGTCTTGCGTCTTCATGGCGCGCCGCTCGGCGAGATTTTTCAGCTGGTCATCGCCGATTTTGCCAACGTTGAAGTAAGTGCTGTCCGGGTGGGCAACAAAGAAGCCGCTAACACTGGCTGCCGGGCTCATCGCCAGGCTGCTCGTCAGGGCCATGCCAATCTCGGCGCACTGCAGCAGCTCAAACATGTCTTTTTTGACACTGTGGTCGGGGCATGCCGGGTAACCCGGGGCCGGGCGAATGCCGCTGTATTTCTCAGCAATCAAGTCGGCTTCGCTGAGGGCCTCGCTGGCGGCGTAGCCCCATAGGTCGGTGCGCACTTTTTTGTGCAAACACTCAGCAAAGGCCTCTGCCAATCGGTCGGCCAGGGCCTTCAGCATGATGGCGCTGTAGTCATCGTGAGCCGCCAAAAACTGGTCCTCTTTTTTCTCAATGCCGATGCCTGCAGTCACAGCGAACACGCCGACATAGTCCTGGATTTCTGACTGGGACGCATTTGCGGTTACTTCAAGATTCAAGATTTCTACATCAAGTTGGCTTGTAATGACTGACTGGCTTGTTTGTGCAGCTATGTTTTTATGAGCATTCTTAGGAGCGACAAAATCAGCCAGGCAGCGGCTTGGGCGCATCACACCGTCAATTTCTTCTTTGGCCGCTTGTTGGCGCAAACCGTACCAGGTCATGGCGACCGTGCTGCGGGTGTCGTCGGTGTAGAGCTCAATGTCGTCATCGTTGACGCTGTTTGCCGGGTACAAGCCGAGCACGGCGTTGGCGGTAAACCAGCGGCCCTCGATGATCTTTTTCAGCATGCCCTGCCCATCGGCATGCACCTTCTTAGCTTCAACGCCAACCACGTCGTCCTCCAGAATGGCCGGAAATGGTCCGGCCAGATCCCAGGTCTGGAAAAATGGCCCCCAGTCGATGTACTGGGCAATTTCGTTCAAGTCAAAGTTTTTAAAGACGCGCCGACCCAGAAATTTTGGACGAACAGGCCTGTAGCCAGACCAGGCTAATTCCGTGCTCTTTGAGCTTGGCAGCCATTTGTTAGCACGGGCTCGCGCCAGTGGCCACAGCGGTGTTTGTTTTTTGTTGGCATGCAGCTGGCGGACCCGCTCGTAATCGGTGTTGAGTTCGGTCACAAAAGCATCAGCACGCGCACCAAGCAAACTCTGCGCCACACCGACACTGCGCGAAGCATCTGGCACATAGACCACCGGGCCATCGTAATGCGGTGAAATCTTGACGGCGGTGTGCACCCGGCTTGTGGTGGCCCCACCAATCAGCAAAGGCATTTTGCGTTGGCGAAAGTAGTCGTCTTTCTGCATCTCTGCGGCCACATATTGCATCTCTTCCAGGCTGGGTGTGATCAAGCCGGACAAGCCAATGATGTCAGCATCCTCAAGCTTGGCACGGGCCAGAATCTCATGGCACGGAACCATCACCCCCATATTGACCACATCAAAGTTATTGCATTGCAGCACCACAGTGACAATGTTTTTTCCAATGTCGTGCACGTCACCCTTGACGGTGGCAATGATGATTTTGCCTTTGGTCTGCACATCACGCCCAGCCGCCTGGTCCAGCCGTTTTTCTTCTTCAATGTACGGAATCAGATGCGCTACAGCCTGCTTCATGACCCGCGCTGATTTGACGACCTGCGGCAAAAACATCTTGCCCTGACCAAACAGGTCGCCCACCACGCTCATGCCGGCCATAAGTGGGCCTTCAATCACATGCAGTGGCCGACCACCTTTGGCAAGCACCGCTTGGTAGGCTGCTTCGGTGTCGATAACGATGAAATCGGTAATGCCATGCACCATGGCGTGACTCAGGCGCTGCTCCACTCCCACCGGGTGATCCGGCGTGCCGCGCCATTCGAGTTTTTTGGATTCGTCTTTGGCTCCGCTTTTGGCTGTCTCAGCAATCTCGACCAGGCGTTCACTTGCATCGGCCCGCCGGTTCAGCACCACGTCTTCAACACGCTCGCGTAGCTCGGGCTCCAGATCGTCATAGACACCAACCATGCCGGCGTTCACTATGCCCATATCCATACCGGCCTTGATGGCGTGGTACAAAAAGACAGTGTGGATCGCTTCGCGAACCGGATCGTTACCACGGAAGCTGAAACTCACATTGCTGACACCACCGCTGACCTTGGCACCAGGCAAATTGGCCTTGATCCAGCGTGTGGCATTGATGAAATCAACCGCATAGTTGTTGTGCTCTTCAATGCCGGTGGCAATTGCAAAAATGTTCGGATCAAAAATAATATCTTCAGCGCAGAAGCCCACTTCATCAACCAGAATGCGGTAGGCGCGCTCACAAATTTGAATTTTTCGGGCGTAGGTGTCGGCCTGTCCCTGTTCATCAAAGGCCATCACCACAGCCGCCGCACCGTATCGGCGCAACAATCGGGCTTGCTGCTTGAAGTTGTCGACACCCTCTTTCATGCTGATGGAATTGACCACAGGCTTGCCCTGCACACAACGCAGACCGGCCTCTATGACGCTCCACTTGCTCGAATCAATCATGACCGGCACGCGGGAAATGTCCGGCTCGGAGGCAATCAGATTCAAAAATCGCACCATCGCCGCCTGACTGTCAAGCATGGCCTCATCCATATTGATATCGATGATTTGCGCACCATTTTCGACCTGCTGACGCGCCACGCTCAGGGCTTGGTCAAACTCACCGCTCAAAATCATCCGTGCAAAGGCTTTCGAGCCGGTGACGTTGGTGCGCTCACCAATATTGACAAAGGTGGCGCGGGGCGTGTTGTTGGTGTCTGTGCTTGCACCGTCGGCAGGGTTATTTCCGGCAATCGGCGTGCCAATGGTCAGCGGCTCCAGGCCGGACAATTTCATGGGGGGGACAACAAATTCAGACATGCAACTCACCTGTGGGCTAGATTGTTCAGGTGAGCGTCGTTGCGTGATATCCAAGCCTGACGGGCCATATAGTCCGCTGCAACGCTCCTTGGATCGGGCGATTTTAAGGGCTAATTCCTTCTCTAATTCATTCGTGTCAAGGCATCTAGCCGCAGACACTGCTGCAGCAGGCCAAGGCTAGACAACAACGTCAGGGAAGATTTATCAATTGAATGTGGGCATGGCGCTACAGTACCGCCCACAATCCCAGGCAGAAAAAAATGCAGGCTGAAACCAAGTGCACCAGACGTAGTGGCACCAAACGGGTCATGCGCTCGCCCAACCAGACCACGGGTGCATTGGCCAGCATCATGCCCAGCGTGGTTCCTGCGACCACCCACACAGTACTGCTGTACTTGGCGGCCAGCATGACCGTGGCGACCTGCGTTTTATCACCCATTTCAGCCAGAAAAAAAGCGATCACGGTGGTGCCAAACACGCCAAATCGCGGTGGCTTGTCGGCGCCGTCATCGTCAATCTTGTCCGGAATCATCATCCACACCGCCATCGCAATGAAAGAGCCGCCCAGCACCCAGCGCAATACCTCCGGGCCCATGACGGTGGTGACCCAGGCCCCCATGGCACCAGCCAGAGCATGGTTGGCAATGGTTGCCACAAAAATGCCCAGCACAATCGGCCAGGGTTGGCGAAACCGCAAGGCCAGCACCAGTGCCAGAAGTTGGGTTTTGTCACCCATTTCGGCCAGAGCCACGATACCGGTTGAAATCAGAAAAGCGTCCATGCAGTCTTTCTTGTCGTTTCTTCAAAGCCGCTGATGTTAGACTTTTTGCATGCCAACACATCCGAATGAATTTGCCCAATATTGCTGCGAACTTTTGTCCACGGTCGGCCCGTGTGTGGCGCGCCCGATGTTTGGCGGGCACGGCATCCATACCGATGGGTTGACGATTGCCATTCTGGTGAACCTGGGGCAGGGCGAAAAACTGTGGCTCAAGGCTGCTCCCGAGTCACGCGCGCTGTTTGAGGCCGCCGGTTGCCAACGCTTTACCTATCTGGCCAAGGGAAAACCTCGCAGTATGGACTACTACAGCGCACCCGACGAAGCAATGGAGTCGCAATCAGAGATGGCACCCTGGGTCCGCCTGGCATTGCAGGCGGCGTTGACAGCACGCCAGCCCAAGGACAAACGCGCCAAGTAATTCCGTTTCCAGATCGATACGACACTAGGCGCGAAGCTGCAGACAGTGCTGACGCACGGCTTGTCTCCCGGACATGAGTGAATTACAAAAATTACAAAGTATCACAAAACGAGGCCGTGCTTTCGCCGGTTTTTCGGTAAATGACTTCGCCCGAGGGTATATGAACCACCCGGATTTCATGACCAGATGGGAATGTTCTGCTCTTGGCGGCCAAGACAACCGCTAACGCCCGGTCAAACAATATTAGAAATTTGGAGGAATCCTGATCCGCCCATAAGGGCCCCACAATGGGGTGTGAGCTTTCAATTTTGTAGCTGGCTGATGACATGTTGTCCTCTCGATTTCGTTGGTTTTAGTGATGCTGAGCATACCCAGGCCATATTTCAGAGGTGTGTCAAGTTGTAAATGAAATCCATGTGCTCGGTCGTGGCACGCCAGCCAACCAGCGACGTGCAGAAAAAGATGAATCACCGGGCAACCATCCCTTGCCAGCGTGTAGGGGATGACAACAAGGAAAATCTGCACGTTTATGGTTCGTTAGCGCAAAGTTTGGCGCGATTTTTGCTTTGACTTGGTGCGCTTTTTCATTTTGCACCTTTGGCGCACCAATTTAACCCGTTTTACCGCAAGAGGTTCTCATGGAAGCACTCAAACAGGGCGCAGATACCCTGTTCATCCTACTTGGCGCAGTCATGGTGCTAGCCATGCACGCTGGTTTCGCATTTTTGGAGCTGGGAACAGTCCGCCGAAAAAACCAGGTCAACGCGCTGGTCAAGATTCTGGTGGATTTTTCAGTCTCAACCGTGGTGTATTTCGTTGTGGGCTACGGCGTGGCTTACGGCACGCATTTTTTTGTCGGTGCTGAACAATTGGCTGCGAAAAATGGCTACGAACTGGTCAAGTTTTTCTTTTTGCTGACGTTTGCTGCAGCCATTCCAGCCATCATCTCCGGCGGTATTGCGGAGCGCGCCAAGTTTTGGCCGCAACTGATCGCTACGGCAGTGATCGTGGGTTTTGTTTACCCATTCTTTGAAGGTATTGCCTGGAATCAGCATTTTGGAGTTCAGTCCTGGCTTAAAGCGCTCACCGGTGATGAGTTCCACGACTTTGCTGGTAGTGTGGTGGTGCACGCTGTGGGGGGCTGGATCGCGTTGCCTGCTGTACTGCTGCTGGGAGCCCGGGCCAATCGCTACCGAAAAGATGGCGGCATATCGGCGCACCCGCCTTCAAGCATTCCGTTTCTAGCACTGGGGGCCTGGGTGCTGACTGTGGGTTGGTTTGGCTTTAACGTGATGAGCGCGCAAACGCTGGACAAAATTTCAGGTCTGGTGGCTGTGAATTCGCTACTGGCGATGGTCGGTGGTACGCTGGCGGCGCTGGTGGCAGGCAAAAATGACCCGGGCTTTGTCCACAACGGCCCGCTAGCGGGTTTGGTCGCGGTGTGCGCGGGCTCAGACCTGATGCACCCCTTCGGTGCATTGGTGGTGGGCGCGGTGGCAGGTGGCATTTTTGTTTTT
Organism: uncultured beta proteobacterium; assembly: GCA_903927495.1. Classification (GTDB taxonomy): domain Bacteria; phylum Pseudomonadota; class Gammaproteobacteria; order Burkholderiales; family Burkholderiaceae_C; genus Rhodoferax. The sequence continues at coordinate 10,620 of CAIYNH010000815.1, read as the reverse complement.
ATGTTCACCTTGACGCAAAACAAATGGAAGATTGACGACGTGCTCGGTGTCTGGCCGCTGCACGGGTTGTGCGGCACCTGGGGCGGGATAGCCGCTGGCATTTTTGGCTCAAAAGCTTTGGGTGGCCTGGGTGGTGTGAGCCTGAGCGCACAACTGATAGGCACTACCATGGGTGTGGTCTGGGCAGTGCTCGGAGGGCTGTTGGTCTATGGTGTGCTCAAGGCCACGCTGGGCCTGCGGCTCAGCCAGGAAGAAGAATACGACGGCGCTGATTTGTCGATCCATAGAATCAACGCGACCCCTGACCGTGAAGCCAATTGGTAACAATTTCGTTAATCCGAGGAAATAGAGTTGTACAGATTACCTTTGAACTTCGTAAAAAGTGCCCTCCATATTGGGCTGGATCCAAATCAATTGCCCTAATTCAGGTGTCAAAAATGCGGGCGTACTCGCTGGAAATTGGTGCTATATTCATCTGACTAAACGTCGTTACGGATTCAAAAGGACGTTAGTTAGTCACAAGAATCAGCAAGATCTTCTTGGATAGGATCGGCAACAAGGTCCGAATGAGCGAGACAAGACAAATGAATTCTTCTTCGACACGTCATATTGACGAAGTCATCGCACGCACCTCGCGCCGCTCGCAACGGTATAACGGTGATGTCGATGACATGATTACGCGTTCGTGGACACGTTGCGTCAGTGAGCACGGTCTTGATCCTACGCGAGCGCAGCCAGCGCGCGTGCTTGACAACTGGCAACTGCGTGAGCACCAGGAACAAATTGAATCCTTTCTGCGCGTCGCCCGAGCCGGCATGGAACAGCTCTATAAGCGGGTGTCGCCACTGGGGTATGTGCTGTTACTAACCGATGCCCAGGGCATTACGGTGGACTGTATTGGCAACGACCAATGGGATCGGGAACTCAAGCGATCAGGTCTGTGCCTCGGGGCAGACTGGAATGAATCTCATGCCGGAACCTGCGGTGTTGGCACTTGCATTGTCGAACGTACGCCTCTGACGTGTCACCAGGGCGATCACTTTGACACGACCCACATCGGTCTCACCTGCACCACCGCGCCCCTGTTTGACCCGAGTGGCGAATTCATTGGCGTGCTCGATATTTCGGCATTGTCATCACCATACGAAAAGCCAAGTCAGCACCTTGCACGGCACATGACCGTGATGTTCGCGAAGATGGTTGAAGATGCCAACTTTATTCGCCACTTTGGTGACAAGTGGATCTTGCGGCTCGGTGTCGATTGGGCCTTGGTGGATGTCAGCGGGGAATGCATGTTGGCCTTTGATTCAGATGGACAGATTCTTGGTGCCAACAGCGGTGCGCGCCAGATGTTGACTGCCATGAATGAAGAGGGCAGTACGGTGCCGCTGGTGGGTCAATCTTTGACAGCAGTCTTCAAAGTGACTCTGGATGAGATTTGGCGCGTGGCGCGTTCGGGCATGACAAGTGACCGTACCGTGCTCAGCACGCGTCGCCATGAACTGTTTTATGCCATGGCGACACCGCCTCGTTTTAGTCGAAATAAGTCTGCTCTCGGGAGCGAGTCGGTGCCAGTTCAGTTCGATTGTCCGGCGCTCGACCGGCTGGCTGGAGACGACCCGCAAATGCTGCGACTGATCGACCAGGCCAAGCGCCTGGTCAACAAAAAGGTCAACATTCTTTTGCACGGTGAAACCGGAACCGGCAAGGAAGTTATCGCGCGGGCACTGCACGACTCCAGCCTGCGTGCAAAAAAAGCCTTTGTGGCGGTCAACTGTTCGTCTATTCCTGAATCGCTTATCGAAAGCGAGTTGTTTGGATATGTCGCAGGCAGTTTTACTGGCGGTCGCAGCAAGGGCGCTCGGGGCCTGATTCTTCAGTCAAGTGGTGGAACGCTTTTTCTGGATGAAATTGGCGATATGCCGATGCACCTGCAGACGCGATTGTTGCGTGTGCTGTCTGAGGGTGAGGTCATGCCGCTTGGCGCTGAGATACCAATCCCTGTCGAATTGTCAGTGGTGGCCGCATCGCACCGAGACCTGCGTCGCCTGATTGCCAACGGCATCTTTCGCGAAGACCTTTACTACCGTTTATGTGGAGCTACACTGAATTTGCCGCCTTTACGTCAGCGCGCGGACCGGGGATTCGTCATCGGCCGGGTGCTGCAACAAGAAGGTCAGCAAATTGGTGTTGATGCCAAGATTTCAGTCAAGGCATTTGAGTTGCTGATGAATTTCGCTTGGCCAGGCAACATTCGTCAGTTGCGCAATGCGATCCGTTTCGCCCTGGCGATCAGTGATGACGGCCACATTGACCAGACACACCTGCCCAACGATATTTGGGCAATAAACGAAACAAATGACTCTCGATCTGCGCCGATTTTGGAAGAATACCCTCCGACCAAGACATTGATGCAATCAGAACTATCAGCCGGCATGGTGCAAGCAGAGTCCTTGTTGTCGACCTTGCGCAAGCACCACTGGAACATTACCGCATCCGCTCTCGAGTTGAGTGTCTGCAGGGCAACGGTTTATCGGCAAATGAAACGCTTTCACATCGTTTCGCCATTGCATCAGTGAAATGGGAGCTGGGTGGCAACTCAGGTGGATAGCTTACGCCCCAGCTTGGTCTGCACCGACTCTACTTTGCTCTTGATCCGACCACCGCTACCGGCGCGTGCGTCGATCTTGATGTTGACACCAACGCGCTCACAATCCATGCTCATGGCCTGGTAGCACGCTGTGACGACGGCCATCACCTCGCCCCATTCACCTTCCAGGATGGTTCCCATGGGCGTGAGCTGATAGGGCAAACCGCTCTTGTCGATGATGTCGAGTGAGCGTGCCACGAAGGGGCTGACGCTGATGCCTTTGCCGGCCGGAGCCATTGAAAATTCAAGCAAAACCATGAAATTCTCCTAGTTTGGTTGGTGAATAAGTGATTCAGCAATGTGCCGTCTCACTGTCGTGAAAAAAACGCTCGATAAAGCAATGCCTGGGTGCTCAGCCTGCCAGCATCTCGCCACGCTGGTCAAGGCATTGGCATCGTAGCGCCGGCCGCTTTCCAGCGCCGCCTCAAAGCGATTGGCCTGTTCACTCAGGTGGACAGGGTCGGCATCGACCAGCAGCAGCGCATGTGCCAATACCGCTTGTCGACCGTTGCCGCGGCGCCAATACTGCGCCGTGCCAGCAATTTTTCGGGCGATGCCCTGGCTCGTTACCGCCAAGTTGAACCGACCATCACAGAAAGATCCGACCACGCTGTGTGCCCGGCACTCAATGCCAAGCCGGCTCAGGGCGCGAATCAGCACGGCACACAGGTCGTGATAAACCGGCTCGGCCAAGTCGCCGGGCGAGCCATTGCAAGGATAGGCCAGGCTTAGATTCAGGATGCCTGGGCCTTGCGGCACAAGTCCGCCCCCTGAGCGGCGCAGACGTACTGGCAGGCCACGCTGGAGCGATGCTTTACAAGCGATGTCGAGATTTTTATGGCGGCGATAAGACATCGGCGCGACCAGACCCGCTGGACCCGTCCACAGCGCAGCCGTTGCCCGGCCTTCCAGTGCCTGATCAAGCCATACCATCTCAAGGTCTCCGTCAATAACTTCAGTTGGACAAAGAACCTGCGTCCACCGGGTGTTGACGCAGGTTCCGAGCAGGTGATTTTGGGCTTCAACAACCAATGTGTTGCACGATCAGGCGGTTTACATCGCTTGACCGCTCCATTTGCGACATGTGACCTGTTCCTTCAAATATCTCGACCGAAGCTCCTGGTGGGGCATTGGCAGCGTGGGCTACCGGCACAATCTGGTCGTCCTGACCCCAGATCACCAACACTGGTTTGTCGCTTGATGCCAGCAATCGACCAGGTTGCGCCGACTGCAGCCCACCCGCAAACAAACCTTCGTTGAGCGATACCAGTAGCTCTGTGATGCCATCGAGCCGCTTGTACTTGAGCACGTCATCGACCATTTGCCGACTCACCAGCCCTGGGTCTTTGAACAGCAGTTCCAGCACCGACTTGAGTTCCCGTCGTGTCGCTGCAGTGGCAAAACCCCCGGTATAGCGGGCATTGATCTCATCCCCAAAGCCGGCGCTGTCGATCAGGCTCAAGCTGGCGACCTGCTGGGGCAAGCCGAGCGCCAATTGCGCGGCGATGGCACCGCCCATCGAGTGACCAACCAGATGTGCCAGCGGCACATCGATGGCTGCCATGAAGCGTGCCACAAAACCCGCGAACACTTCGATGCTCGTGCCTGGTAGCTTGAGCGCCGACTGTCCATGCCCAGGCAGGTCGAGAGCGATCACTGGGGCTTGCTCGCCCACAGCATCCATGTTGAACAACCAGTTGTCGAGGTCACCGCCAAAGCCGTGAATGAACAGCACCGGCGTGCCTTGAGCAGCACCGCGGCGAGCGTAGCGGATGCGCAGCCCGTCAACGTCGACATATTGATAAACCGGGCCGGTGAGCTCCTCGTCATCGGCACTGGCAACGGGCATGACGAAAGCAGCGACGAAGGCATCGATCTCTGCATCACTGACCTGCGGCTCGGCCAACACTCCCAGCAAGGCTTTCACCGGCAGCAATTCCCCTTCATGTGCTACCTTGCGGCGCAGCAGGCCAGCATCGGGTGCCTCGACCGCATTGGCAATCTTGTCGGTCTCGACATCCAGAATCGGCATGCCGACGGAGATCTGGGTACCGACATCAACCAGCCAAGTGCCGACCGTACCCTCTTTCATCGACAGGCCCCACTTGGGCATGATGATTGCCGTGATGCCGGCCATCAGTTTTTTCCTCCCTTGAGCGTACGTCGAACCGCCTCGGCAATCTGTGCAGCTGATGGAATGTACAGGTCTTCGAGTGTGGGAGAGAACGGAACGGGCACATGGGGCGGTGCCACTTGTTCGATCTGCGCCTTCAGCGCACCAAAGGCCAACATGGCAACCTGTGCTGCCACGTCGGTTCCAATGTTGCAACGAGGGCTCGCTTCATCGACACAGACCAGTCGGCCAGTTTTGGTGACGCTATCGAGCACGGTGTCAATGTCCAGCGGCGACAAAGTACGCAGATCAACGATTTCGACCTCAATACCCTCTTTGGCCAGGGTGGCCGCGGCTTCGATGGCGCGGTGCACCATCAAACCATAAGTGACGATTGAGCAGTGTTTGCCTTCGCGCACCACGTTGGCTTCGCCCAAGGGGATGGTGTAGGAGCCTTCTGGTACTTCACCTTCGAATGCATAGAGGTTCTTGTGCTCGCAGAAAATTACCGGATCGTTGTCGCGAATCGACTGGATCAGCAGACCCTTGGTGTCGTAAGGGGTGCTGGGGCAAACCACTTTGAGGCCGGGAATATGCGTAAAGATGGGGGTCAACATCTGGCTGTGCTGTGCTGCAGCCCGAAAGCCGGCACCCACCATGGCACGGATCACCACCGGTGTTTCGGCCTTTCCACCGAACATGTAGCGGAACTTCGCGGCTTGGTTGAAGATCTGATCAAAGCACACCCCCATGAAGTCAATGAACATCAACTCTGCAATCGGACGCATGCCGCAAGCGGCCGCACCTATTGCCGCGCCAATGTAGGCACTCTCGGACAAGGGGGTATCGAGCAAACGATCGCCGTGTTTGGCATACAGGCCCTTGGTAACGCCAAGTACCCCGCCCCAGGCATCTTCTTCGCCGTCGCAACCGGCACCACCCACAATATCTTCTCCGAGCATGATTACCAAAGGGTCGCGCGACATTTCCTGGTCAATTGCTTCATTGACCGCTTGTTTCATGCTAATTTTTCTAGCCATCATAGTCTCCAGTATTCGTTTGATTGTTCGGTTTAGTAGTTGACGTAGACATCAGTGGTCAAGTCGGAGAGGGTCGGCAATGGTGCGGCCTTGGCGAGGCTGACCGAGTCTTCAATCAATGCCAGAACCTCCACGTCGATGGCATCCAGTTCAGCGGCGCTAATGACGCTGGCCTCCATCACATGTTGTTTGAACTTGATCAGGCAATCTTTGTTGGCGCGGATGTCCTCGATCTCGCCGGGTGCCCGATAGGTCTGGGCATCGCCTTCGAAGTGGCCGTGAAAGCGAACCATCTTGCATTCCAGCAAGGAGGGGCCACCGCCTTCCCGGGCACGCTTGATGACCTCTCCGGCAGCTTCAAATACCGCCAGAAAATCGGTGCCATCCACGGTGATGCCTGGGATGCCGAAACCCGAGGCACGATCCACATAGCTGTTGACGGCAGTGGCATAGTCGCGTGAGGTCGACTCGGCATAGCCGTTGTTTTCGACAACAAAGATGACTGGCAGATTCCAAACAGCGGCCAGATTCAGGCTTTCCAGGAAGGTGCCTTGGTTAGAGGCCCCGTCACCCACAAAGCAGATGCCCACTTCATTTTTCTTGCGGTATTTGGCTGCTAGCGCGGCACCGCAAATCAGCGGGGCACCGGCACCAAGGATGCCGTTCGCACCCATCATGCCTTTGGATAAGTCGGCGATGTGCATGGAGCCACCCTTGCCGTTGCCGCAGCCCCCCTTTTTGCCGTAAATCTCTTTCATCATCGCCACCACATCGACACCCTTGGCAATGCAGTGGCCATGCCCCCGGTGGGTAGATGCAATGCGGTCGCCATCGCCAAGGTGGGTCATGATGCCCACGGCGGTGGCTTCTTCACCTGCATACAAATGGACAAAACCGGGTATATCACCACGGCTGAAGTCAACGTGCAGTCGGTCCTCGAATTCGCGAATCGTGCGCATCGTGCGGTAGCACGTCAATAGCGCATCTTTGCCCAAGGGGAAGGGGTTTAAATCAGCCATATTTTTGTCTCCTGTCTAGGTTTGCTGGGAAGAAAGGCGAAACAGACCATTTGATGCAGCGAACTGCATGCAAGCGGCCACGTCCACCGTGGGGAAAACGTTCTCGTGAAGAGTGATCTGCACCCGATCACCAGAATCAAAAGCCATTTCGCGCTCACCGTCCAGCGCCACGATACCGGCGCGCTGGGCCACGGTAAAGGGCTGGTTGGCAGGCATAGTCTCCCAATGGGCAATACCAACCGGGCGCATCATTCCGGGTGCGATGGGTGCTAACAGTTGCAGTCGGCGCACGGCAGGGTCTTCGCTCAGGGTAATGGCCAGGCCACCCGGATCGCGTCGACCTAAAGGCTGTAATAAGCCGCCGATAGCAGACAAACCAATTGCCTGCGGCTCTGCGAAGCTCAGATAGACCGCTGTCAGACTCTCTATCTTCCACAAGGCACGGGCACCGATGAAGCGGTCGGTAGAAATCACGGCATCAACCAGTGCGATATCGCTGCGCTCGTCACCATTGATCGAGACTTTTAGCATTTTGTTGCGCAGCAGGGCCTGATCAGCGCTGATTTTTCCGGTAGCGTAAAGCCCCACAGCCAGGCCGGTGATGGTCGGCTCACGCATGTCTGGAAAGGCATTATTTGTGCCGGTGGACATGCCCGCGATAGGTATGTCGCGGCACTCCCGCACTACCGCGCGGTGCGTGCCATCGCCGCCGAGGATGATGATGACCTTGACCCCGGCCTCGCGCATCATTCGGGCTGCCAGAAAAGTGTCGTTGACGGTCGTGGTCGGAACCATGTCCAGAAATTCCAGTTCGGGATAGGTGTGATGAAGATGGCGTTCACGCGCCAGACTGCGAATCAGCATGGCGCTAACACCCCCGTTGTCAGGCATCATCAGCGCCTTGGCAACTCCGAGGCTACCGGCGGCACTCAACACACGCAGCAACATGCTGACCCGGTCGGTGATCTGCAGATTGCCGGCATTGGCCACGATGCGACGGATATCACGGGCAGAAACCGGGTTGGCAATGATGCCGATGCATGGTGAGAGTTTCGATCCGAATGCAGACATGCGTTGCCTTTCAAATACAACTGATGTTCACCTCAGCAAAGGCCGTGCCAGGCGCAGGTTGAATATATTTTTGCCAGTCATCAGCCACATTTTCATTGGGAAAAGCGATTGAAAGGGTGGTGCGAGGTTTGTTTTCATGCGACGTTTTGGTGTCGCAGTGAGACAACTGTGACTCTGTCGAATGCGACAGGTGTCGCACAGGTATCCGTCAACCTGAAGGAGTTTGTTCACCTCGCGCCGAAGGCATTGAGCAAGCTTCGTCGGTCAAGCGAGCCGCGGCCTAGGACCCCATCACCTTGTGTCAATCAAGAAGTTGACATATGTATCAGCGCTTCGCTTGGATTTGGACTTGTGCTATTAATATAGAAGCAGTAGATGATTGCTAGATAAGCTTTACAGCCTGAATTTATCCGTGAATAAGACGTGATTCCCGCTCTTGAGATCACACCTGAGGTTAACCGAACGCCTCTCAGATTCCCCCAAAGGTGCAAGAGAGTCGCGCCGAAACTGGCTGGGAAATAGCTACAACCGTGCTGTCATTGGTTACTATGCAGGATCATGATCAAATCTCAAAAAACTGCTCCGACTGTCAAGCCAAAGGTTCAAACTGGCGAGCGACTGTCCAAACATGTGGCGTTCCAGATGCGCTGCTCACGCCGCGAGGCAGAGCAATACATCGAGGGTGGCTGGGTCAGCGTGAATGGGCGGGTGGTTGAAGAACCTATGGTCCGGGTGACGGATCAGGCTGTGCTGATTGATCCCCACGCCAGCTTGATGGCGCTTACGGATGTAACGCTACTGATGCACAAACCGTCGGGCTTTGAGACCATGGCCACGCCCGGCGAAGCGGGTAAGCGGGTCAAACCTGCACATCAATTGCTGCTAGCTGACAATCACTGGCCGCAGGATGCAGTTGGTGTGCGACTGCTCAAACGCCACTTCATCAAGCTTACAGCCTGCGTGGCGCTGGAGAATGGCGCTAGCGGTCTTGTGGTGTTTACGCAGGACTGGCGCGTGTTGCGCAAACTGACCGAAGACGCTGCAATCATGGAGCATGAACTGGTGGTGGAGGTGGCCGGCGAGATCGCGCCAGACACCTTGCAGCGTCTGAATGCAGGATTGAGCAGCGATTGTCAAGGCTTGCCGCCGGTCAAAGTCAGTGTGAACAGCACGGCTGACCGCCTCACACGTTTGCGTTTTGCCTTCAAGGGTGCCCACCCTGGCTTGGTCGCTTTCCTGTGTGAAAGGGAAGGCTTGCAGATTAAAAGCATGAAGCGGCTGCGGGTAGGGCGAGTGGCCTTGTCCAATTTGCCTGAAGGGCAGTGGCGTTACCTGCAGGCGCAGGAGCGATTTTAAATAAAGCCAACTTGGCGTGAATATGTCACGAACCCTTGCAATTTTGCGAGTTGGTGCCATCTGGCAAAAGTTATCATTAAGTTTTTCTTAATCGAAATCGCGCAAAATGTGATTAATCCCGGGCGAATTTGAACTTTATAGTAGCAACTGCGTCACAACCCCAGATATTGACAGGAGTCATCAAAATGCGTTTAAGTACCAAAGGTCGTTTTGCCGTCACCGCCATGATTGATGTAGCGCTGCGCGAAAAGCTCGGACCGGTGCCGCTGTCAGACATCGCCGTGCGTCAGCAAATTTCGCTCTCGTATCTGGAGCAAATGTTTAGCAAGCTGCGCCAACAGGGGCTGGTGGTCAGCACCCGCGGGCCCGGCGGTGGTTACGCCTTGGGTCACCGCACCGATGCCATCACGGTGGCCGACATCATTGGCGCAGTAGAGGATCCCGTCCAAAAAACCAGCCATGAAGAAGAAGCCGGCTCGCAAGACATGGCGCAAGACTTGTGGGATGCCATGAACGCCAAGGTGTTGGATTTCATGCAATCCGTCACCTTGCGCAGTCTGGTGCTCGAGCAGCTCGCCAAGGGCGTGAAAATTGAACAAAAACCGGCACCTACCCGTGGCGTGTTCAAGAAGCCGATGAATGAACCCGTTCGCACCAACGCACCCAACTCGGTCTTTGCACTGGGGCAGTCGCTGTTGGCACGGGGGTAAAGCTTCGTAAAGTACAGCTTATTCCTTTGCAAACCCATAGGGATGCGGAGCGCATCCCTATGCAGACCGCAGTTAAAACAGCAGTGGCCAGCGTGTTGACGGCAGAAGCTGATCGTCTACATTTGGGCATTTCATCTTTCCCTGATAATTGGCTGTAGGTGCCGTTGAAATTTACAATTTCGGGTGCCGATCAATTCGTTCATCTGGGTCTATTTATGTCACTACGCTCCATCAAATTATTTGTCTCCGCACTCATCACGGCGCTCCTGTTGGCAGCCTGTGGCGGGGAGTCAGCACCTGCACCGGGGGGCGTGTCAGTCACAAACGGTGAATCTTCGGTCACTGTCTCTTGGAACATGGATAGCGGGGTCGAGTACTGGCTATTTTTTGGGCCCAGCAGCTTGGTTCCGGTTGACACCGCCTCAATGAAAGGCTGGATTGGACTCCCTGGTGGCGGCACCCTCATCAATGTCAGCTCGCCATACGTGGTGGGCGGGCTGTTCAACGGTTACGACTACTCTTTCTCCATCAACGGCAGAACCAATGGTGGCCCAGGCGGTGCTGGCTCTGTGCCCAAACCTGGAAAACCGCGCATTGCGGGCCAGGACTGGACTTCGGCGACGGCCGTTTTTGCGGGTGATTTGCGCACCGTGGTCTACGG
>CAIYNH010000814.1 GCA_903927495.1 uncultured beta proteobacterium | reverse complement strand
TTCGTTTTTGGCAAATTTATTGCCAGCGATATCCATCATCCAGGCGGCTTTGAGGGTCAGTAGGCGGGCCATGTCAATTTTGCAGCGGGCCTCGGCAATGCGCTCTTGTGTCACGGTTTGAGCCGCTATTGACCTGCCAAAAGCGATGCGACTTGAGGTTCGTTTGCACATAAGTTCCAGTGCACGCTCAGCCAAACCAATCAGTCGCATGCAGTGATGGATGCGCCCCGGCCCCAGGCGACCTTGGGCGATCTCGAAGCCGCGCCCTTCACCCAGCAAAATATGGGTGACAGGTACCCGCACATCCTTGAAGGAGACTTCCATGTGGCCGTGTGGGGCATCGTCATAGCCCATCACATTGAGTGGCCTGAGTACTTGCACTCCTGGTGTGTTTGCGGGTACCAGAATCATGCTTTGCTGGGTATGGCGGGGCGCAGTCGGGTCAGTTTTGCCCATGACAACGTAAATCGCGCAACGCGGGTCTCCGGCACCACTGGTCCACCATTTCCTTCCGTTGATGAGGTAGTCCTCGTCATCGCGTTCGATACGGGTCTCAATGTTGGTCGCATCACTGGAGGCAACGTCAGGTTCGGTCATTGCAAAGGATGAGCGAATTTTTCCCTCCAGCAAGGGTTTGAGCCAACGCAGCTTGTGTTCGGCTGAGCCGTAGCGGGCAATGGTTTCCATGTTGCCGGTGTCAGGGGCTGAGCAGTTAAAGACTTCGCTGGCCCATGGCACCCGGCCCATGATTTCGGCCAGGGGTGCGTATTCCTGGTTGGTCAGGCCAGCTCCGCTAAAGCCCGCTGCCTGGGCACTGTCCAATGGAAGAAAGAGATTCCACAAGCCCTGGGATTGGGCCTGAATTTTGAGGTTTTCAATGGTTTGCAAGGGAGTCCAGCGTTTACCCAATGCTGTATTGGCTTCGACCTCGGTATGGTGGGCACCTTCGGCTGGATAAATGTAGTCATCCATGAACTGCAGTAGTTTGGTCTGCAGTTCCTTGGTTTTGGGAGAGTAGTCAAAGTCCATGGTGCGCTTTCAAAGTGAGGGTGATTTGGTTGAGGGGGAGGTCAGCTGCGCTGAGCGAATTGCCAAGCCAGCTCTGCCAACGGGCGGGCACCTGCTGCCGCATTAAGTGCCTGAGCGCTTGCAGCAATTCCTGCCTCAGCACGTTTGCCTATGCCCTGCAAAATGGCGGCTAAGCGAAACAGGTTGTAGGCCAGATAGAAGTTCCAGTCGCCCGCAAGTTGCTCTGGCGTGGTCAGGCCGGTGCGTTCGCAATATTGCTCGATGTACTGGTCTTCTGGCGGAATGCCCAACTCTGCCAGGTTCAGGCCGCCGATTCCGCGAAAAGCACCTGGGCTGATGTGCCAAGCCATGCAGTGGTAGCTGAAGTCGGCCAGTGGATGGCCCAACGTGGAGAGTTCCCAGTCCAGCACTGCAATGACACGTGGCTCAGTGGGATGAAACATCAGGTTGTCAAGCCGATAGTCACCATGCACGATGCTGACCATGGCTGGATCGCGGGCCATGGGTGGTATATGCTCTGGCAGCCAGGTCATAAGTTGATCCATTTGTGGGATCGGTTGGGTGATGGATGCGACGTATTGTTTGCTCCAGCGGCCAATTTGACGCTCAAAGTAATTGCCGGGTTTGCCGTAGCCTGTCAAACCGCGTTGCGCGATGTTGACACTGTGCAGCGCGGCAATGACCCGGTTCATCTCGCTGTAGATGGCAGCTCGCTCGGTTAGGCACATTCCAGGCAGGGACTGGTCCCATAAAACGCGCCCGCTCATGAAAGCCATGATGTAGAAGGCGCGACCGATGACAGATTCATCTTCACACAGGCACAGCATGCTTGGCACTGGCACGTCTGAATCTGCAAGTGCGCTCATGACGGCAAATTCACGTTCAATGGCGTGCGCAGAAGGCAGCAGTTTGGCGACCGGACCGGGTTTGGATCGCATCACGTAGCATTGGCTGGGGGTGTTGAGTTTGTAAGTTGGGTTGGATTGCCCCCCCTTGAATGACTCAACTGTCAATGGGCCGACAAAGCCGCACAGATGTTGCTCAAGCCAGCGGCTTAGCGCGGCAACGTCAACGGCCTGGCTGCTGGGTACTGCGCGAGTGCCGGTGAAATCATCAAAATTACTCATGGTTTTAGATTGGATAGGTGGTCATAGTTAGGCATCTGCTTCAGCCAGTCGCATTAAACCGTCCCGGCTGCGAACCACCAGTCCACCAGGTTCGATGCGAATGATTTCATCGCGCTCCATGGCTTTGAGTTCTTGATTGACGCGCTGACGCGAGGCTCCAAGCAACTGGGCCAGTTCCTCTTGTGCCAATTGCAGGCCAATACGAACCTCGGCCCCATCGCTCAAAGACGGCACCCCATAACTGCGCACCAGATGCAGCAATTGTTTGGCCAATCGGGCTCGCAGTGGCAAGGTGTTGAGGTCCTCCACCAAGCCGTAAAGTTGCCGGATGCGGCGGGCGTGCAGTCGCAGCAGCGCCTCGTACAGTTCGACGTGCAATGCTAGGATTTTTTTGAAATCGGCCCTGGCAACGCAAAGGATGGTGGTGTCCCCGTGCGCATAAGCATCGTGGGTGCGTCGGTCGCCGTCGAATATTGCCACATCCCCAAACCAGATGCCGGGCTCGACATACGTCAGCGTGATTTGCTTGCCCGAAATAGAGGTTGAACTCACCCGCACGGCACCTTTGGCGCAGGCAATCCACTCCTGCGGCTGTTCGCCACGGGCAGTGATCAGATCGCCGTCTTTGTAACGTTTGACGTAGGCACATCGCAGAATATCGTGTCGAAGAGAGGGTGAGAGACTAGAGAACCAGCGCCCGGAGTTGATGCTTGAACGTTCTTCAATGGTAAGGATTGGGTCGGTCATGGTCTGTCGTGTGGGGGACTTGAAACAGTCTCATTGTCACGTCTGGGACTGACCTGCTCAATTCGGGTTGTCACGTGGGTGTCTGAAACTGTTTGCGATCGTCCAAAGTTGGTTGCGTTTATTCTGGTGTAATCTTTCCAAGCCTCAAGAATCAGATAAAAAATCAGATGACCTGAGTCGATTTGTTTTAAGAAATTTAATGAAATCAAAAACTTACGACGATCACAGAATTTGCGTTGCACCCATGTTGGATTGGACTAGCCGACATTGCCGATATTTTCACCGTTTGCTGTCGCGCCATGTTTTGCTTTATACCGAGATGTTGACCACCGGAGCTTTGATTCACGGTGATATTGCGCGCCATCTGCGCTTCGATGCGCAGGAGCAGCCAGTGGCGCTGCAACTTGGCGGCAGCGATGTGGTAGATCTAGCCCACTGTGCGCAACTTGCGCAGCAGTGGGGCTACCGAGAGGTCAACCTTAACTGTGGCTGCCCCAGTGAGCGGGTGCAGCGCGGGTCGTTTGGTGCCTGTTTGATGCGCGAGCCGAAATTGGTGGCTGACTGCGTCAAGGGCATGGTCGATGCGGTATCGATTCCTGTGACGGTGAAGCACCGCATTGGCATTGACAAAATTGAGAGCTATGATTTTGTGCGTGATTTTGTTGGCGCTGTCAGCTTGGCGGGCTGCCGTACTTTCATCGTTCATGCCCGCAATGCATGGCTTCAGGGCTTGAGCCCAAAGGACAACCGCGAGGTACCACCACTGCGCTACGAGTGGGTCTATCGGCTCAAGCGAGATTTCCCGAATTTACAGTTCGTGATTAATGGGGGCATCACTCGCACTGATCAGGTGCAAGTCCATTTGCAACAGGTTGATGGTGTCATGCTGGGCCGTGAGGCGTACCACAACCCTTGGTGGCTGAGCGAGTGGGACACCACTTTTTTTGGCGATGGCCCCGATGCGCTAAACCCAAAGACGCGTGAATCAGTGGAACATCAGATGGTGGTTTATATGGCCCAGCAAGCCAAAGACGGCATAGCCTGGCCTTTGATCGCCCGGCATATGCTGGGTTTGCGACATGGCTTGCCGGGATCGCG
>CAIYNH010000813.1 GCA_903927495.1 uncultured beta proteobacterium | reverse complement strand
TTTCGTGTCAGTGTTTTTTTTGCATTGGCACTGACCTTTACCGGCACACTGCTGGGCATCATCACCGGGGCCATTCAGGGCTTTTTTGGTGGCAAGACAGATTTAGCCTTTCAACGCTGCATTGAAATATGGTCTTCCATGCCCGAGTTGTACCTGCTGATTATTTTCAGCGCAGTATTTTCGCCCAGCTTGGCTTTGCTGTTAATTTTGCTGAGCCTGTTTGGCTGGATGGGGTTGTCTGACTACGTTCGTGCCGAATTTTTGCGCAATCGCCAGTTGGACTACGTGCGTGCCGCGCGTTCACTGGGCGTGGACAACTGGCACATCATCACCCGTCATTTGTTGCCCAACAGCCTGACACCCGTAGTCACGTTTTTGCCGTTTCGCATGAGCGGTGCAATTCTGGCCTTGACATCGCTCGATTTTCTGGGTTTGGGTGTGCCCCCGGGGACACCTTCATTGGGCGAGTTGCTGTCGCAAGGCAAAAATAACATTGACGCGTGGTGGATTTCACTTGCAACGTTTGCCGTTCTGGTGGTCACGCTGCTGCTGCTGACCTTTATGGGCGATGCGCTGCGTGATGCACTTGACCCGCGAAAGGCAGATCAATGAGCCCTTCGCAGGCCGTTCGCCCTGAGCTTGTCGAAGCGGGTGGCCAAGCTGCGCCTGAGCAGTTGTTGGCTGTGCACAATCTTTCGGTCGCGTTTGGCGGGCATGAGGTTGTGCATGGCATAGATTTTTCTATCGCCGCTGGGGAAAAAGTAGCGCTGGTGGGCGAGTCGGGTTCCGGCAAGACGGTATCAGCGTTGAGCCTGTTGCGTTTGGTCGCTAATGCTGAAATAGGCGGTAGCGCAATATTCGACGGGCGTGATCTGATCTCATTAAGAGAGCATGAATTGCGTGCTGTCAGGGGGCAAAACATTGCCATGATTTTTCAGGAGCCCATGACAGCACTTAACCCATTGATGACGGTGGGTGACCAGATTGCTGAAGTCTTGGAGTTAAAAGGCGGTCTGAAGCAAGCAGAGTCAGCACAAATAGCTATTGAATTAATAGCAGAAACCGGCATTTCCGAACCTCACCGACGTTCAAAGGCTTATCCGCACCAACTCAGTGGTGGTCAGCGTCAGCGCGCCATGATCGCCATGGCGCTGGCCTGTCAGCCCAAACTCCTGCTGGCCGATGAGCCCACCACAGCGCTTGATGTCAGCCTGCGCGGCCAAATTTTGGAGCTTCTCAGCAGATTGCAGCATAAGAATGGCATGGCAATACTGTTAATCACTCATGATCTGAACCTGGTACGGCGCTTTGCCGACCGGATTGTCGTGATGGAAAATGGCCATGTGGTGGAGCAGGGCCGCACGGCTGAGGTGTTCGCGCAGCCACGGCATCCATACACCCAACGATTGATCGCCAGTCGCCCTGAGCGCCAAGCGGCTTTGCCGGAGACCAAGGTGGCCCGGCCCGCCGTGATGACAGCGCGCGGACTTCGGGTGAGCTACGCCACGCCGCTGCCTGGTGTGCGTGGTTGGTTCAAACGCGGTGAGTTCGTTGCGGTACAAGGCACTGACTTTGATCTGGCTGGCGGGCATACATTGGGCGTGATGGGCGAATCGGGTTCCGGCAAATCCACACTGGCACTGGCTGCGCTGGGTTTGTTGCCGTTCCAGGGTCAATTGCAGATCACTGGTGCCACCTGGGGTGTCAATGCAGAGCGTAACAAGGCGCTGCGCCGGCAAGTGCAGGTAGTGTTTCAGGATCCGTTTTCTTCCTTGTCACCGCGCATGACGGTTGAGGAAATAGTGGGCGAAGGCCTGGGTGTGCATGAACCTGCCCTTGACAAGGTCCAGCGCCAGCAGCGCGTCATTACGGCACTGCGTGATGTTGGGTTGGGCACTGATGCCATTTCAATGGCGTTGACTCTGCAGCGCTACCCGCACGAGTTCTCCGGTGGACAGCGGCAGCGGTTGGCTATTGCGCGCGCCTTGGTTGTCAATCCTGGCATCCTGGTGCTCGACGAGCCGACCAGTGCACTGGATGTCACCGTTCAAAAACAGGTGCTGCAGTTGTTGCAAAACTTGCAGATTGAGCGGGGTTTGAGCTACCTGCTCATCACTCACGATGTTGATGTGATTCGGGCCATGGCGCATCAGGTGCTGGTTATGAAAGACGGTGTGGTAGTCGAGGCTGGTTTGGTTGACCAGGTGTTGACGCGGCCACAGCATGAGTACACCCGAATATTGGTCAGCGCAGCAGAATAAGAACGCAAAAATCAGCGTGAAAGTGATTAATCTGGATAAATTTCGACCTCGAAAGATCGGGGATTTCAGCTACAATCGGCCCTTCACGACCAAACGGGCGAGTCACTTCCGCCCGTTTTTTTTGGTCGATTGTTTTTGATGCGTGAGTATTTAGGCAGAAAATCTGGTGGCGATTAAGGAAATTGTTGAACAAATTGTGACTGGCTTAGGC
>CAIYNH010000812.1 GCA_903927495.1 uncultured beta proteobacterium | reverse complement strand
GGGCTCCACCATCCAGCAAAACGCCGCCAACGCCTTGCAAGCGAACAAGTTGGCACAAAATGCCAGCGTCGTGGCCGTCCAGGGTGGTGAGGTGGTGCGCCAGGTCGTGCACACCATGAAAGACATCAACGAATCTTCAAGGCGCATTGCGGACATCATCAGCGTAATCGACGGCATCGCCTTTCAGACCAATATTCTGGCCCTCAATGCAGCAGTGGAAGCGGCTCGCGCTGGTGAGCAAGGCCGTGGCTTTGCGGTGGTGGCCAGTGAGGTCCGATCTTTGGCTGGGCGCAGTGCCGAGGCCGCCAAAGAAATCAAGGGACTTATCAACGCGAGCGTGGCACGGGTTGAACAGGGCTCGGCGCTGGTCGATCAAGCCGGCTCAACCATGAACGAAGTGGTGAGTTCCATCCGCAAAGTAACCGACATTGTGGGAGAAATCAGCAACTCCAGCTCAGAACAAGCCGTCGGCGTGGCTCAAGTCGTAGAAGCAGTGGCTCAAATGGACCAAAACACCCAGCAAAACGCGGCACTGGTTGAGCAAATTGCCGCTGCTGCAGACAGCTTGCGCAACCAAGCCCGCCAACTGGTTCAGACGGTTTCAATTTTCAAGTTGTAGCCTTGCCAAGTTTTGCAGAAATGCAGCTGTAGCGCCCGTCAGTCAAGCACATATCACTCTGTTTATAGAAGCGCATCCTGCAAAGTTTGACGGGTTTTCAAGGCTTCTTGCCGCGCCGCCTGGGCGAAGTCAGAGGCCGCTGAGGCATACAAAATGGCCCTTGATGAGTTCACGATGATCGGTCCATCTGCACGCCAACCAGCCTTGACAGTGGCCAGCGCATCGCCGCCTTGGGCTCCAACACCGGGGATCAGCAGCGGCACGGTCGGTGCCAATGCACGCACCCGCTCAATCTCGTTCGGGTAAGTTGCCCCAACCACCAGACCAAGCTGGCCATTCACATTCCACGGGCCTTGCGCCAGTGCTGCGATATGCTCGTACAAAAGCGGCGTTCCAGCCACAGTCGAGAACCGCTGATTCTGAAAATCATCCCCCCCCGGATTGGAGGTACGACACAGCAAGAATGCGCCCTTGCCGTGGTATTTCAGGTATGGCTGCACGGAGTCGAATCCCATGAACGGGGACAGCGTGACTGCATCTGCACCATAGCGCTCAAACACCTCCCGAGCGTATTGCTCGGCGGTGCTGCCGATGTCACCCCGTTTGGCATCCAGAATGACAGGAACACCCGGTGCGGCACGGCGCATGTGCGACATCAAGCGCTCCAACTGATCCTCTGCCCGGTTGGCAGCAAAATAGGCTATTTGCGGCTTGAAGGCCAGCACCAGATCTGCCGTGGCATCCACGATGGCGGCACAAAAGTCGTAAATTTTGCTGGCATCACCCTTTAACTCTGCAGGAAATCTGCTCGGGTCGGGATCCAACCCGACGCACAACATGGAACCGTTTTGGCGCCCGGCCTGGCGCAACATGTCTGAGAAGTTCATGCAGCGATTGTAAGAAGCACTGAAGCAGCACCGGATCGGAATCGAAACCCCTCGACATGCCTACGATGCCAACCACTTACCCTGAAGTTCTTCAGCTTAGCGTCCCAAGCTTCATACGAGAGTTCGATTCTCTTCACCCGCTCCAATCGTGGTCCGATAAACATGCATTTAACTGCAGTAGGTTTTCATCACCACTTTTTATCGCAGCTTCCCAAGCCCGGTTGAGCCCGCAAACTCCCAGCATGTGTTGTCATTGGTGTCAGACCTTTCGGTTGGCTATTCCCAAGCCACAGCCGATCGAGTTTGGTTTACTCGAGTCAGAATTTACCACTCTGCTTTTCTTCGTTGGGCAAATTTGGGTTTTAAACGATACCGTTTCCTCGCGTGAATCTCACTCATGGTTGAGTACAGTTTTGCGACCAAACTACAGGTGAGCAGTGACAAATGTGCAAGAAATTAACGAAACCAGTGGAAGTTTGAAAAATTATCTTCCACCCAGAGCTGCGCGCTTCATGAACTTGGTATGGCTTGACCACTATGGAAAAATTAACCAGAAGTTAAATGTAATTAAATTTACCAAAATCTATCAATAAATGTTTATTTAATATAGAATTTACCAAGCGATAGTTCCTATTGCATCTCGCCTTCATGAAAGACTAGCATGAATAACGGAAACGACACAGCTCTATACACACTCAGTGCATCCCAGATGCGGAGCATACTCGGATGAACAACAACAACCTGCCTGAAAACGACACGCAAGCTTTGCGCGGCCAGTTATATCGCTACGCCGAGGATTTGCAGGATCTCATGAGAGAGCACCGTGAGCTGCAGAAGCGGCACCTCGCTTTGCGTCATGCGCAAGGTCAGGCGATTCTACGAAAAGTTAATCCGTTCAACGCGGCCGAGCCTGAAATTAAAACAAATGAAAAAACCAATGCCAACAAAAGTACCGAAGTGGATCAGCTTTCCTGGCGGGAAACATTCACAGTCCTGGTCGTCATTTCCGTATGCGTTGTCGCCTTTGCGGCACTTTGCTATATTTTCTGGCAACGCCAACTTAGAGGCTAAGCACCATGGCCAGTGAAGTTATTGCAAAATCTTTTTGTACCACGCGTGAGGCTGCTACCTTGCTGGGAGTATCTGTGGGTACCGTGCAACTTTGGGTTGAAAGCGGACTGCTTCGGGCCTGGAAAACAGCCGGGGGTCACCGCCGTGTCATGCGTGACTCGGTTGAGCGCTTGCTGCGAAAAGTGCCAGATATTCTGGACCTGCGAGACCAAATGGTACAGGGGCGAGCGGAAAGAGGAAAATATCTGCTGCCCGGTCTGCAATTTTTACAGAGGCTGCTTGGTTTCAAAGAAATCAAATAAGGCC
>CAIYNH010000811.1 GCA_903927495.1 uncultured beta proteobacterium | reverse complement strand
GATTCGCCGCACCATCGAAGAAACGACCCGCAGCGAACAGTCCATTGGTTCACCGTTGAAATGCTCAAACCACGTTCGTCGCGCATCCAGATTACAAAATCATCAAGATGCTCTTGAAACGGGGTTGGTACCACTGGCACATTTAGCCAGCCAAGATGACGCAGCCATGGCTTCGCATACTTTTCGACCGAATAGATAGCGCCCGGTGTCGGGCTCTGAGACGTGACGGCACTGACAATTTCGTTGAACCTGTTTGCATCGACTCCATCACGGTCTGAGGCGCGCATGCTGAAAGCGAATCGAAGCAGAGATTGTCCTTTTACCGCCAACGTGATGGGTGTGCTGCCAGATTCAAAGCACCACTTTAAGTAGCGCTCGCGCTCCGTCGCAAAAGGGCCGTTGCGATGGCGGCATCGTGCAGTTTCAGATTTGTAAAGGCGTTCAAACATTGCAAGTCTCCTGGAGTGGTTGGACTTGCGAGCAGGCAATCAGAATTATGTTGTGTCAACACCTTGGTTCTTGATGTGATTGCCAGCGGAGAACATTACGAAGGTCACATAAATATGGCCGCAACATAACGGGCGTAGTCACCGCCTTCGGGGTTGATATAAAGGTAGGGGCGACCCGGTGCGCTGACCTCGACGCAAAGGGTGCCTTCGCGTGTGGTGCCACCCCGTCCGTTGAGCCAGGGGCGTGAACGCAGCAGGTTGGCGGCAAACTCGTCAAATTCTGTGGTGGTCATCTCGCGGGTTTCGGTGACCAGAACTTTGGAAGGTGTCCCGCCGCCGAGTTCGCTCAGGTCGCAAGGCTTGCGGGCAAAGGGCAAGGAGACACTCAACTCCTCGGTTTGGAGGGTGGCGGTGCCAAGTTGGACGGTGCGCGGTGTGCGCTCGATGGTGATGGTCATGGTTGTCATTGCGTTTTTCCTAAAGGTTCGTCGTCAATCGCGACACCTCTATGAAGACGCTGTTCGCTTGAGAAGCCAAGTCAATTCGCATCATTTTTTTGAATCAATCTGGGTGCGCAAATTTGCGCACCCAGTCCATACATCCGATCAAGCCAGCAATTCATCTGTCGATGCCACAACGCGGTAGGTGCGCACGCCACCTTGCGTCTTGTCTGATGTGATGGTCATGCCCAGTTTCTTCTTGAACGCTCCGGCAAAGGTGCCTCGCACGGTGTGCGCTTGCCAGCCGGTTGCCTCGCAGATCTGGGCGATGGTGGCACCCTCGACGCGTTGGAGCATCCCGATGATGGTGGCCTGCTTGCTGTGCTCTCGGGTGCGGATGGCCTTCGTAATGGGCTGTTCGGCTGGCGCTGCCGCTGGCAAGGGCTGGCCCTGTGTCGCGTCGATTTCAGTTGCTGGTGCATCAGTGTCAGCCGGGCGTTCTTCGCAGCCTGTGGCGTTGTCGTGCTGGTCGACTTGTGTTTCGGTTCCGGTTTCGATGGCGACTTCGCCTGATTCGGCTTGAGCTGCTGGCGCTGACTCGTTGGTATCCATACCTTGCGCCCACGTTGCCTCAGCCTGCGCCACGGCTGCGTCAAGTTCTGGGTCTGGTGCGATGCTGCAAGCAGTGGGTCTGGCGCACCCTAGCGCGTCGTAGCCCTCGGCGGCGACCAGCCAGTCTGACCCATGTGGCGTGATCAAGGCGCGATTGAAAAGTCCTTGCAACACTTTCTGGCGTGCGCCGCCTTTGATGTTTTCTGGAAACCAGTCGATGCGGCCTTCAGTGTGATGGATGGCATGGGCCAGCATGCTCTGCTGGGTGGCGGTCAATGAAATGGTGCTCATTTGAGGCTCCTTCGTGGTGGTTGTTAAGACGATGTGATGAACGCGCTGTTGGCAAGACAAGCCAAGCTTTTTCTGCTTGGCTTGTCGTGATTTGTTTATGTGTTGCCAATCTCCGACTCAGTCGGTTTTGGCATGGATGCACCCAACTCAACCCCTGCTTTAAAGGCTGCTTCCAAGGCGCTGCGCACACCCCAGACTGACACGTCATGGAAGTCAAGGCGGTCTGAGTTGCGTGTTTCCAGGGTCTCGATAAAGAGGTGCTTCTCAGCAATCAGGGCAAAAATCTGGTCGATGGTGCTTTTCATTTCTAACTCCGTTTGGTTTGTTGCGATGCCTCTAGTAAGACGCTGTGTGCTTCAGAAGCCAAGTCAATTTCGAACATTTTTTGATTCATTTTTTGGAGGCAGTCGCTTCAATCTGAGGCTGCTCTGATTGCCTGTGCGCCGCCAGTTTTGTTGGCGGCGCTGTGTTTTGATCAGGACTCGTCGTCCTCGCCGTCTGCGCCTTCCATCTCTGCGATGGTGTCGTCTATGTCCACCATGGAGCAACCCAAGTAACTGTGGTTTTTGGTGATGGCCATGCGGGCGTGTGCCAGCCAGTAGCTCTCTGCGCGTTCGCGGGTGATGCTTGGGGCGGTGCGAAGAAGTTCTTTGGCGCGGTCAAGCAAGTCGATCAATTCAAGCTGGAT
>CAIYNH010000810.1 GCA_903927495.1 uncultured beta proteobacterium | reverse complement strand
TGGTTAGTCTTCATGGTTAGGAAGGGCTAAGCGCGAGCTATCTTCTTGATTCTCGTCCCCGCCCACCCGGTTGGCATTGAGCCGAGTAATGTCCTCCAAAGTGATGTCGCCTGTAACATACACACCATCAAAGCAGGATGCATCAAAACCTTTGATCTCCAAATTAAGTGAACCAATGGCTTTTTTCATACCGTCGACATCCTGGTAAATCAAGGCATCACAGCCAATGATCTGTCGAATCTCATCAACGCTGCGGTTATGCGCAACCAACTCCTGGGAAGTCGGCATATCGATGCCGTACACGTTTGGGAAACGCACCGGCGGTGCAGCACTGGCCATGTAAACCTTGCGGGCACCGGCATCCCGGGCCATCTGCACAATTTCACGGCAGGTGGTACCGCGAACAATCGAGTCATCAACCAGCAACACATTACGACCTTTAAACTCGCTGGCGATCACATTGAGCTTTTGACGAACCGATTTTTTGCGCACCGATTGACCGGGCATGATAAAAGTGCGGCCGACATAGCGATTCTTGACAAAGCCCTCCCGATACGGCAACCCCAACAACTGCGCCAGTTGCGCAGCACTTGGTCGACTCGATTCGGGGATCGGGATCACCACATCAATCTCGTTAGGTGGCACAGTGGAAATCACTCGCTTGGCCAGCGATTCGCCTAAATTTAGTCGTGCTTGATAGACCGAAATGCCGTCCATCACCGAATCTGGCCGAGCCAGGTAAACGTACTCAAAAATACAGGGGCTCAGTACTGAATGTTCAGCGCACTGCTGTGCATGCACCTGGCCATGCAGATCAATGAACACGGCTTCTCCAGGCGCAATATTGCGATCAAACTTGTGATTGGTTCCTTCCATTGCAACCGATTCGCTGGCCAGCATCACTGTGCCATCGCCGGTGCCCATACACAGCGGTCGAATTCCGTAGGGGTCCCGAAATGCTAGCACGCCATGCCCGGCTATCAAGGCTATAACAGCATACGAGCCTCTGACACGGCGATGCACCTTGCGCACTGCATCAAACACATCATGTGGAGTCAGGGGCAAGCCACGGGTGGTCTCGCCAATTTCGTGCGCCAGCACATTAAGCAACACCTCTGAGTCGCTTTCGGTATTGATGTGGCGGTGATCTGCACTGAACAACTCGACTTTAAGAGCCTGCGCGTTGGTCAGGTTGCCATTGTGCACCAGCACAATGCCAAAAGGTGCGTTGACATAAAAAGGTTGCGCTTCTTCGTCACTAAAGGCATTGCCAGCAGTCGGGTAGCGCACCTGACCCAACCCACAGTTGCCCGGCAACGAGCGCATGTTGCGCGTGCGAAACACGTCACGTACCATGCCTTTGGCCTTGTGCATGAAGAACTTGCGATTGAGTTGCGTCACAATCCCCGCTGCATCCTGCCCACGGTGCTGAAGCAACAAGAGTGCGTCGTAAATAAGTTGATTAACCGGGACGTTGCTGACAACGCCGACAATTCCACACATAGTTTTCCAATCCGTTCAAACAACTTTTCAAGCTGGCAAAAATTTGTCCAGCGCAGGCGGCAATACCGGCTTGAGGCCCTTGATCACCACCATCGCCAGATTTACACCCACTGACTCTTGCCAGGCTGTGCTAGTTTTGAAAGGTGTCATGGCCGCCAGCACCGTCGCCATCAGCAACAGCAAGACACCTCGAATCAGTCCAAAAATCGCCCCCAGAACCCGATCTACTGGTCGCAAACCCACCGTCGCCAGCAGTTTCTTGAGCAATGTTGCAAGCAAACCACCCAGCATCATCGTGGCAACGAACACCAGCACAAAGCCTACTGCATAACGCACCAAGTCACTGGCACCGCTCATCGGCAAGCGCTGTGCTACGTCAGCAGCCAGCCACTGTGCTAGGGCGAATGCAGCAACCCAACTCACCAGCGACAAAACTTCAAACACCAAACCGCGCCAAGCTCCAAGCACCAGGGACATCAACAAAACAGCGGAAAATATCCAGTCCAGAGTGTGCATGGTCAAATAGACAACTTCACAAGGTCAACAATGTCGCAGGCAAGTTCAGCTTTTTGATTTTTTCTGCAGCCTTCTCGGCCTCGGCCTTGACCACGAATGGCCCTACCCGTACCCGGATGCGCTTGCCATCTTTGGTTTCAGCGACGTGGGTATAGGTCTTCAAACCCGCATGCTCAACTTTCTTGCGGACATCGCGGGCCCGCCCTGGGTCAGCAAATGCGCCCACCTGCACCACAAAACGGGCCTCAGAAACAGCCACGGGTGCTGCAACCGCTGCACCGTCGAGCAGTGCCTGGGCTTTATCGGCTTCGAACGCCCTGCCTGGCGTAGTACTGGCCAAGGCCTTGGCAGGTTTAACAATTTCTTTTGCTATTATTTTTGAAGCACCTGACGCTGATTCAGAGGACGCTTCAGCCTGTTTCTTATCACTAGCTGCTGAAACCTGTGGCGGTTCAGAAGGCTCGGTAATGAGTACCGACTGAGGCTTTGCGACAGGCGCGTTTGCAACAGCGGGGGCGGTAGAGGCCGCTAAGGCGGGCAAAACCACCAGCGCTAACGGCGCAACTTTGTTTTTGTCGGGAATATCGATGGGGAGGTCGACGGCTATCGGACGCGGTTGCTGATCGAACAACAATGGAAAACCAATGACACCAATCAACACCAAAACACTCGCACCAATCAAGCGGTTCTTGGCGCGCTGACGCATCCGCTCCACACTCTCGGGTTGCACCGTCGGCGCGCTCGATGCGTCGCCGTCTTTTCGAAACTTGAAAAATGCCATGCAGTTGGGTTTCAGTAAATCAGGGTTAGGTCAGGTGCGGGGCTTGCAGACGCGGCAAACCATCCTTGAGAATGCCACCTACAGTGAAGAACGAACCGAACACAACAATTCTATCAGTGGGGTTTGCAGCGCTTATGGCTGCCAGCAAGGCCTGCGTAGGGGCAGCAAATGTGGCACCGGTAGCATCCTTACGGGTGTTTTGAGCCTGCCAGGCGTGCATCAACTCGGTGGCGCTGGCGGCTCTGGGCGTCGGCAAGTCTGTGAAATACCACTTATCGACCAATGGGTTAAGTCGCCTCAGCACGGCCACAATGTCTTTGTCTGCCATGACTCCCAGCACCGCATGGGTCGTCGGGAAAAAACCCATGGCATCCAGATTGGCAGCCAGCGCCGCGGCAGCGTGCGGGTTGTGAGCCACATCGAGCACCAACGCCGGTTGACCGGGCAAAATTTGAAAGCGCCCCGGCAAATCCACAAAAGCGAAGCCGTGGCGCACCGCCTGTGCCGTCACCGGCAATCGATCGCGCAGCGCAGTCAGTGCGGCCAGCACACCGGCAGCGTTGACCAACTGATTAGCTCCGCGCAGTGCAGGATAGGCCATCCCACTATAACGGCGTCCGCGCCCTGCCCAACCCCACTGCTGTTTGTCACCCGAGACGTTGAAATCCACACCGGCGCGCCATAAATCCGCACCAACTTCCAATGCCCGGTCAAGCACGCTTTGCGGCGGCACGGGGTCACTCACCACAACCGGTTTGCCGGTGCGCATGATGCCGGCCTTCTCGTAGCCAATGGCCTCGCGGGTTTCGCCCAGCAGCGCCATGTGATCTAAATCAATGCTGGTGATGATGGCGCAGTCAGGCTCAACGATATTGACAGCATCCAGGCGGCCACCCAAGCCGACCTCCAGAATGACCACATCCAGCGTATGTAGCCGCATGACATCCAGAATCGCAAGCGTTGAAAACTCAAAATAGCTCAGCGAAATCTCATCATCATTTTGGCACCTGGCGCTTTCCACACGTGCAAAAGCTGCTTCCAATTCAGTAGCGTCTACCGGCACACCATTGAGTCGTAATCGTTCTTCAAAAAACACCAAATGGGGCGAGGTATAGACACCAGTACGGTATCCCGCCTGCAACAAAATTGACTCCAGCATGGCGCAGGTAGAGCCTTTGCCGTTGGTGCCTGCCACGGTAATCACCGGGCAATCAAAGCCTAGGTGAATACGTCTGGCAACGGTTTGCACCCGCTCTAGTCCCATGTCAATGGCGGTTGGGTGCAATCGCTCGCAATGGTCGAGCCAGTCATGCAAGGTGGAGTAAGGTGTATTCATAGAACGTCAGATTGTCGTCGAGCCAGGCTTGCGGTCTCGTGCATGTTGATTGCGAGAATTTTGAACAATCGTGATTTTGTTCTTTGTTAGGGAAAGTCGACAAATTTTCAACCCATGGTGAACCAACACAACGCAACACAATCAGATCAGCCAATGTGAAAGCGTCAGCGAATCGCGTGTTTTAAAGCATAATCATTTTTTGAAAATCTTTTTTGCACCGGAGCTATTCGATGAAGACAGCTGGACGTTTTTCGTTGTTGGTATTTTTGGTAATGAACTTGCTGGCCAACGCTGTGGCACAAGACACCAGCCACGCTGGCCAGGCCGCCAAGAATAGCCTGGCGGCCAGTGGCAATACCAGTGCCAGCGCCGCCCACAGCGTGGCAGCCTCGGGGCAAGTCACATCGGCGATGCTGGCAGTGCCACTTTTATCGGGTGGCGCTGTGATCGGATCAACGGGTGCGGTGAGTGCCGGGACCGGTCGCGATTCACTGAGGGCAGCCACAGCACCGATTGGTACTCCGCTCGAGATTACCGATGAAGCCATTACCGTGGTGCCACCCAATGAGGCACTTAAGTCAAAGGTCAAGGAAACCAAGCTGTAGTCAGGAGCTTTTATGCTGAATTTTTTACGTTCAATATTGATAGCGCTCACTGCCGTGGCCAGCATCCATGCAAGTGCGGCAGGTTTTAGCTCCAGCAGCAGTCAGCCCGGAGAAGAAGTTCACTTCAAAGCCGAGCAGGTCAT
>CAIYNH010000809.1 GCA_903927495.1 uncultured beta proteobacterium | reverse complement strand
GTGCACTACAGCACCGACTATGTTTTTGACGGCAGTGGCGAAACCCCTTGGGTCGAAACCGATACGACGGGCGCTTTGAGCGTGTATGGTGCCAGTAAGTTGGCAGGTGAAACCTTGATTGCCCGGCACAGCCACCGTCACCTGATTTTCAGAACCAGCTGGGTCTATAGCGCACGCGGTGGCAACTTTGCCAAAACCATGTTGCGCCTGGGCCAGGAACGCGACCAACTGACGGTCGTCAACGACCAGTTTGGCGCACCCACAGGAGCGGATTTGATTGCTGACGTGACCGCGCACGCGCTTCGCCAAGTCATGCAAGCGGGCACCACGGCCGGCATTTACCATCTGGTTGCATCTGGTTGCACCACTTGGTTTGACTACGCAAAATACGTTCTAGAGAAAGCGCAGCAAGCATATCCCGCTATCAAAATTAAATCGTCAATAATTAACCCGGTGCCGACCAGCGCTTTTCCAACGCCTGCCCGGCGACCGCATAACTCCCGGCTTGACACCAGCAAACTACAGCTTGCTTTTGCCTTGCAACTACCACCTTGGCAAACCGGTGTGAATCGCATGCTTCAGGAGATTACGCCATGATTACCGGCGTTGCGCCTCTGATTTCCCTGTGCAGACTTAGCCCGGATCGTGGCGCGTTGAATTTATTTCGGCAGGCTCCAATGGTTACCCAAAAAATCCAATAGCCGATCTCCAATCGCCCGATCGACTGAATCGACCCCGCAGAACATCCAAAACCAAAGCAGACACCACCATGACACAACGAAAAGGCATCATCCTCGCTGGCGGCTCCGGCACGCGGTTGTACCCGGTCACCCAAGCGGTTTCCAAGCAGCTCATGCCGATTTATGACAAACCGATGATCTATTACCCCTTGAGCACGCTGATGCTAGCCGGAATCCGCGAGGTGCTGGTCATCTCCACGCCGCAAGATACACCGCGCTTTACCGATCTGCTTGGTGATGGCAGCCAATGGGGCATGAATATCCAGTACGCGGTGCAACCCTCTCCCGATGGCTTGGCCCAGGCCTTCATCATTGGCCGAGATTTTGTCGCCAATCAGCACAGTGCGCTGGTGCTGGGAGATAACATTTTTTATGGTCACGATCTGGTTAAGCAACTGGCCCATGCGGATGCCCGCACCAGTGGTGCCAGCGTCTTTGCCTATCATGTCACCGACCCCGAGCGGTACGGCGTGGTGGCGTTTGACGCGCAAAAACGCGCAATCAGTATTGAAGAAAAGCCGAAGCATCCAAAGAGTAACTACGCTGTCACTGGCCTGTATTTTTATGACAACCAGGTCTGTGACATTGCAGCCAGCATCAAGCCGTCACACCGTGGCGAGCTTGAAATTACCGATGTGAACCGCTGCTACCTTGAAAATAACCAGCTTAGTGTTGAGATGATGGGCCGTGGTTACGCCTGGCTCGACACCGGTACCCACGACAGCCTGCTGGAGGCCGCGAGTTTCATCGCCACCCTACAAAAACGCCAGGGCCTGCAAGTGGCTTGCCCGGAAGAAATCGCTTACAACCAAAGCTGGGTTGATGCTGCCCAAATTCACAAACTCGCCACGCCTTTGGCTAAAAATGGCTATGGGCAGTATTTGCTTAATTTACTAAAATAATAAAAATGTATAGCAACCTATGCACGTCGGATAAGCTCTGGAGACACATTTAATGCCTTACACCGTAATCCCTAGCAGTCTGCCCGAAGTGTTGATTCTGGAGCCAAAAGTTTTTGGCGATGCGCGCGGATTCTTCTTCGAGAGCTTTAACGCGCGTGACTTTGCCCAATGCACCGGACTTGATGTGCTATTTGTACAAGACAACCACAGCAAATCTTCGAAAGATGTGCTGCGCGGCCTGCATTACCAAAT
>CAIYNH010000808.1 GCA_903927495.1 uncultured beta proteobacterium | reverse complement strand
GATCCGCACGCCAAGCGCGAGGTGGAGGCGTTGATCGAGGAATTTGCCAATCAAAGCAGTTCCATGACACTTGTTTTTGCCAGCCATAACCTGGGCCAGGTGAAACGCCTGGCCAGCCGGGTGATTTACCTGGAGCAAGGGCAAGTGCTGGCTGATTTGCCCGTGGACGATTTTTTTGGTGGAATGCTGTTGCAAACGCAATACCCAGAAGCCCATTTGTTTGTAAAAGGAGAACTTGTATGAAATCTCGTATGTATTTTAAGCCTCTAATGCTTATTCATCATGCGTTAGCAGCTACGTTATTTATAGCGACTATGGGCTCTCAAGCTCAGTCCATTGTGGTCGCCTCCACGACCTCAACCGAGCAATCGGGACTTTTTTCATATTTGTTGCCTGAGTTCAAAAAAAGCAGCGGCATCGAGGTCAAAGTGGTGGCTTTGGGCACCGGTCAGGCGATTGATATGGGCCGACGGGGCGATGCCGATGTGTTGTTTGTGCACGATAAAGTGGCTGAAGAAAAAGTGGTGGCTGAGGGCTTTGCCGTCAAGCGACTGGAGGTGATGTACAACGACTTTGTGTTGATTGGCCCTGCAGCAGACCCGTTCAAAACCAAGGGAAGCGACATTGTTGAAGCCCTCAAAAAATTGTCGCTAAGCAACGGTGGCTTTATTTCCCGTGGCGACAAGAGCGGTACCCACGCTGCAGAGCTGCGCTTCTGGAAACTGGCGGATCTTGACGACAAACAAGGCACTGGTTATAAATCTTGCGGCTGCGGCATGGGTCCGGCCCTTAACATGGCATCCAGCATGGGTGCTTACGTGCTGGCTGATCGGGGCACCTGGCTCAATTTCAAAAACCGGGGTGATCTGAAAGTACTGGTTGAGGGCGACAAACGCCTGTTCAATCAATATGGTGTGATGCTGGTTAACCCAGCCAAACACCCTCATGTCAAGGTGGCTGAGGGGCAACAGTTCGTCGATTGGCTGATTTCACCCATCGGTCAGGGCATCATTGCCGGCTACAAAATAGGTGGCGAGCAGTTGTTTTTCCCGAATGCAGCGAAGTGAGATGATGCCATGAAGCTTGCGATGAACAGGCCATTGCAGGTGTGCTTGACGTTGACGCTGGCAGCCTGCGCCAGCGTGGGAAAACCGACAGTGGCAAATGTGGCTGGTGAAGCCGCGGTGCAAGTCTATGCTGCTGGCAGCTTGCGTGGTGCACTCATGGTCATCGCCAAAGACTATGAGGCTAGCACCGGTCAAAAAATTGCGCTCACATTCGGTGCCTCGGGTTTACTGCGCGAGCAAATCGAAAAAGGCGAGTCTGCGCAAGTCTTTGCGTCAGCCGACACCGAGCATCCGCTGCGACTGGCTCAGAGGGGTGGCTGGCAAGCGCCCAAGGTCTTGGTGCGCAATACCCTGTGTGCCTTGACTAGCGCGGAGGTCAGCACCACACCCGCGACGGTGCTTGATACCTTGTTGGCACCCCTTCTGCGTTTAGGAACGTCAACACCCAAGTCAGATCCGTCGGGCGACTACACCTGGGAGTTGTTTCACAGGGCGGATGTTCTTCGACCTGGTGCCTACACAAGCCTGGATGCCAAGGCGCAAAAGCTCGTTGGCCAGACAGACTCGCTCAAACCTCCTGAAGGTCGATTAGCCTACAGCTGGATCATGGAGCAAGGGCTGGTCGACGTGTTTCTGACCTATTGCACTAACGCCGTCGCCGCTCAACAAGAACTGCGGCGCTTGAAGGTGGTGCAATTGCCACCAACGCTGCAGGTTGGTGCGGCTTATGGTTTGACGGTTCGAGCTAACGCACCCCAAGCCGCAGTGGCTTTTGGAGAAGCGTTGTTGGCAGCACCGGCACAAGCGGTGTTCAGTCGTTTCGGGTTTGGCCTACCTTGATGTTTTCTAGTGCCAGCGCCTTCATTTCATCGTCACTGAACACCCTCGACCGGGTGTGGAAGGCCTTGCCTTCAGGGCCTTCGAGAGAAAACGTGCCGCCGTGACCTTCTATCACGTCGATGATGAGCTGAGTGTGCTTCCAGTATTCATACTGTGACTTTCCAATGTAAAACGGGCAGTCACCGATGTCGCCGAGATACACATCGCCCGCACCCATGGTGATCTCGCCAGGCAGAAAGCAGTTGGCCGCACTGTTGTCACAGCAGCCACCCGATTGGTGAAACATCAACTGCGGGCCATGTTTGTTTTTCAGAAATGCCACCAGTTCCAAGGCCGCCGGCGTCGCGATAACTTTCTCAATCATGTGATTCTCCAAACGGAAAAGGGGCGGTTTCCCGCCCCATGCTTACAAAGAATGTGAGTTACCACTCAGGTTAGAAAAAGCCCAGCTTGCTCTCGCTGTAGCTTACCAGCAAGTTCTTGGTCTGTTGGTAGTGGTCAAGCATGACCTTGTGCGTTTCGCGGCCAATACCGGACTCCTTGTAGCCACCAAAGGCCGCATGTGCAGGGTAAGCGTGGTAGCAGTTGGTCCATACGCGGCCGGCCTTGATGGCACGACCCATGCGGTAGGCCACATTGCCATTGCGACTCCAAACGCCAGCGCCCAGGCCATACAAGGTGTCGTTGGCGATAGCCAGTGCCTCGGCTTCGTCCTTGAAGGTGGTTACAGCCAGCACTGGGCCAAAGATCTCTTCCTGGAAGATGCGCATTTTGTTGTGGCCTTTGAACAGCGTGGGCTGAACGTAGTATCCGCCCGCCAGGTCGCCATCCATCTGCGCCTGAGCACCACCAATCAGCACTTTTGCGCCTTCTTGCTTGCCCAGATCTAGGTACGACAGAATTTTGGTCAGTTGTTCTTTGGAGGCCTGGGCACCAATCATGGTGCTGGTGTCGAGTGGGTTGCCTTGAATGATCGCGGCCACACGTTTCAACACACGTTCCATGAACGCGTCGTAAATGCTTTCCTGAATCAGCGCACGGCTTGGGCAAGTGCAGACCTCGCCTTGGTTGAAAGCAAACAGCACCAGACCTTC
>CAIYNH010000807.1 GCA_903927495.1 uncultured beta proteobacterium | reverse complement strand
TCCGCCCACTCCTTGATACGGCGGTTGGTTTTGCTGGCAACCGCGTAAATGTCGCTGGCCAGGTGGGGCTTGGTAAAGCGCAGCTTTTCTGCCCGAACCGGGGTAATGCCGACGGCAAACATGGCAACATCACAGCGATCCAGGGAGACATCGTCGATCAGTTTGGCAAATGAACTGTCAACAAACTGCACTACTACAGACAGGTCTTTGCCGAGTTCGTTGGCCATATCAATGTCAACGCCCGACAAGGTTTGCGTTTTCGGGTTGCGGTAGGTGATGCTGTAGTAGTCGGGCCAAATGCACACACGTACCTGCTTGGCGGTCTTGATACGTTCTAGGTGGTTGATTGCTACGCTTTGGGCTGTGGCATGGTGAGTAACCGAACCAGCTAATACCAAAGTAAGGAACAAGTTGAAGTATCGCAAGGTGCTCTCCAATAAAGTGAATATTCAGTACATGCGCAAATTGCCCGGCTTGGCTTAGACGCGCCCGGTCATTCAGGTAGGTGTGGACCGATTGGCGGAACCGGGTGAAATCAGGGGTTCAAGGTGGGATATTTTAGGTGGGTTAATCATCGTGAAGTGTAGTCATTGAATGCCAGGTGCGATTCAAAATGGAGCTGCCGCAGACGTTGGTGGATTCGCTGTCGCCCTGGTTTTCGGTCTGAGCCCGAGTCAGGACGACGCTGCCATCGCCATCAAGCAGAAGCGAGCCGAATCGAGATCCGACTCCAAAATCACTGGCCTGTGGCTGAGTGGCGGCTAAACCAAGGAAATACAAAGACCAAAAGGCAGGCATCACGCAAGCCCCTCGCCATCGCTTCGCAACTGCATAAAGCGAAGGGGGGGGGGGCCAATGCTGCAAACTTGCGTGAGCCACGCGCAAGGGTGGCATAGCAGAGTAAAAACCAAAAATAAGTTAGTGTTTATGCGTCAAACAGTGCCTGGCTTCACTTCAATGTCTGAAGTGACGCACTCCGCTAAACACCATAGCCACGCCTCGCTCATTCGCGGCATCGATCACTTCCTGGTCACGCATGGAGCCACCGGGTTGGATGATGCAGGTTGCACCAGCGTCCACCACCACGTCCAACCCATCGCGAAACGGAAAAAATGCGTCGCTGGCTACTGCCGTCCCCGCCAGCGACAACCCAGCGGCCTGCGCCTTGATGCTGGCGATGCGAGCCGAATCGAGCCGACTCATCTGACCCGCGCCCACACCCATGGTCATGCCGTTCTTGCAAAAAACAATGGCGTTACTTTTAACAAATTTGCCAATCTTCCAGGCAAACAGCAGGTCTTGCAGTTGCTCTGGTGTGGGCTGCATCCGGGTGACGACCTTCAGGTCGGCCAGGCTCAGCAGGTGGTTGTCAGCAGTTTGCATCAGCAGACCTGAACCGACGCGCTTCACATCGACCGCATTGCGGCCGTTGTCCCAGTCGCTTGCACCGCCGGGAGGTAGCGCGATTTTCAGAATCCGTACATTGACTTTGCTTTTGAATACCGCTAAGGCTTCAGGTGTGTAGTCAGGAGCCATCAGTACTTCGATAAATTGCTTTGAAATTTGTAGCGCTGCACGCTCGTCCAGCATGCAGTTCAGGGCAATAATGCCTCCGAATGCGGATGTCGGGTCGGTCTGGAACGCCTTGCTGTAGGCAGCCAGTGCGTCTGCTCCAACGGCCACGCCGCAGGGGTTGGCGTGCTTCACGATTACACAGGCAGCACCGTCGCCTGCGGGATCAAAGCTTTTGACGCATTCCCAGGCGGCATCGGCATCGGCAATGTTGTTGTAGCTTAGTTCCTTGCCTTGCAACTGCACTGCGGTCACCAGCGAACCCGGTGCCGGATACAGATCGCGGTAGAAGGCCGCACTCTGGTGTGGGTTTTCGCCGTAGCGCAGGTCTTGCAGCTTGACAAAGTTGCCGTTCGACTGGCCCGAAAACAAGCTGCGTGCCGGGGTGCTGGCGCTTTCATCAAAGGCGATTGAGGACAGGTAGTTGCTGATGGCTGCGTCGTACTGGCTGATGCGGTTAAATGCTGCAACTGACAAAGCAAATTTGGTTTGTCGGGTTAATTTTCCGTCAGCTTTAAGTTCAGACAGCACCTGCTCATATTGGGATGAGTCGGTCAGCACACCCACGTCGCTCCAGTTTTTTGCCGCACTGCGGACCATGGCGGGGCCGCCAATGTCGATGTTCTCAATCGCATCTTCTAGTGTGCAACCGGGTTTGGCTACGGTTGCCTCAAATGGGTACAGGTTGACCACCAGCAGGTCGATGGTGTCTATCGCATAGGCCTTTAGAGCCGCCATGTGTTCAGGCAAGTCACGCCGTGCCAGCAGTCCACCGTGAACCTTGGGGTGCAGAGTTTTGACCCGGCCGTCAAGCATCTCGGGAAAACCGGTCACTTGGGCCACCTCGGACACCGGCAACCCGTGCTCGGCCAGTAACTTGGCTGTGCCACCGGTGGAAATAAGTCCAATGCCCAAGGCATGCAAACTTTTTGCAAATTCAACAATGCCGGTTTTGTCAGAAACAGAAATCAATGCGTTCATGGTGTGCTTCGAGTAGTTTTGAAAATCAGTTGGTTTAATCAATCAGCTTATGTTCCAGCAGTTTTTTTCGCAAAGTGTTGCGATTCAAACCCAGCCACTGTGCGGCTTTGGACTGGTTGTTGCCGGTGTGCAGCATGACCACCTCAAGCAGTGGTTTTTCCACCACTGCCACCAGCATGTCGTGCATCCGATTAGGCTCGCTGCCGTGCAAGTCACGCAAATAGCCCTCTAGGTTGTTACGTACACAGTCTGCGATGTGCAGGTGTTTCATGTCGCGGTCTCCATCTCGTTTTGATTATTGTCGGCAGGTGCCGGGGTATTTATGCCGGGCAACCGGTCCATTTGTGCGTTGATGGCATCAAAGAATGCACTCACTGCACGTGACTGTTGTTGGCAATCTTCTATGCCGTTCATGCGGGTTCGAAAATCATTACCGCCTGGTAATGCCTTTACGTACCAGCCAATGTGCTTGCGTGCCGTTCGTACACCCGTGTAGTGGCCATACAACGCGTAGTGATCTTCCAAATGCGCCAGCAGCAATTGCTTGACCTCGGCTACCAAGGGCGGAGCCAAGTGTTCGCCAGTGGCCAAAAAATGTGCCATTTCGCGAAATATCCAGGGTCGACCCTGTGCAGCCCGGCCAATCATCACGGCATCTGCGCCTGAGCTTGCCAGCACTGCGCTGGCCTTTTGCGGGCTGTCAATGTCACCATTGGCGACCACCGGCACTGACAACGCCGCCTTGATGGTGCGCACCGTGTCGAATTCAGCCTGTCCCTTGTAGCCTTGCTCGCGGGTGCGACCATGGACGGCAATCATTTGCACGCCAGCGGATTCGGCTGAACGGGCCAACTGCAAGGCATTTTTTTGCGACTCACACCAGCCTGTACGCATTTTCAGGGTCACCGGTACTCCGTGCGGTGCACAAGCTTCTACCACGGCCTCAATGATTTGCAGCGCAAGCGATTCGTTTTGCATCAAGGCTGAACCGGCCCACTTATTGCATACTTTCTTGGCTGGACAGCCCATGTTGATATCAATGATTTGAGCACCTGCCTCGATGTTGCAAATAGCGGCTTGCGCCATCATGGGCGCGTCGGTGCCGGCAATCTGCACGGCGATTGGTCCCGTTTCGCCGGTGTGGTCAATGCGTCTGGCGGTTTTTTGAGTGTTGAACAGATCGGTGCGTCCACTCACCATTTCACTCACCGCATAGCCCGCTCCCAAGCGCCGGCACAACTGGCGAAACGGTCGATCAGTCACACCCGCCATGGGAGCCACGAAAAAGCGATTGGAGAGTAAATAGGGGCCAATGTTCATGTGAACAATTTCAGACAGGACTGGAGAAATGCAGGGTTGGAGGTTGACCTGAAGCGGGATGAATAGATTCTAGCTGCCCAAAATTTCAGCAATTGAAATCGCCCGAGCGTTGCTAACCGACCCGATACACTGGCGCTATGGAAATTTGGCTTGATCATCTGCTCGCGCTGCTCGCACTGCCAAAGTTCGGTTTGAGCACGGTGTTTGTGGTCTCCTTTGTGTCGGCCACACTGTTGCCCTTGGGCTCAGAACCCGCTGTATTTGGTTTGGTCAAGATCAACCCAGATCTGTTTTGGCAAGCGATTGTCGTGGCCACGGTTGGCAACACTTTTGGGGGGGCCGTCACTTGGTGGATGGGCCTGGCATCGCATCAGATGGTAGCGCGCCACCAGCATTCAAAGCACCATTTGCGGGCTTTGGATTGGCTCGAAAAACTAGGCCCCAAAGCTTGTTTACTGGCCTGGTTGCCGGTGGTTGGAGACCCGCTATGCGCCGTTGCAGGATGGCTCAAGCTGCCTTTTTGGCCCTGTCTGATCTACATGGGGGTTGGTAAGTTTTGCCGTTATGTTGTGATGACAGCAGTCCTGATCGGGTTGATTAACTAGGCTGCCACAAGGGCAGCCCGGTTTCATCAGCGGTCAGTCTTGGAAAAACGTTTTTGTGCGTCGCGCGGCACAAATACCTTGCCCCCGCCAGCTGGTTTTGCAAATGCTGGCTTGCCAAAGGCGGGTTTGCGCGCAGCGAAATCTCCGCGTGGAGCGGCGAAATCGCCACGGGGAGCGGCCCCGGCGTTGCGATCACCGGCAAAACGGTCGTTGAAGCCACCTTTGCGTTCGTAGCTAAAACCTTCGCGCGGTGCGCTTGGGCGTTCTTCACGCCCGGCAAAACCTCCGGCGTTATTGTTTTGATAGCTGCCAGCGCCCATCACACGGGGTCCACCGGCATTTCGGTCGGAAAAACCACCACGGCTTGGGGCAAAGTTGTCAGAGCGACCACCGCCACCAAATTTGCGGTCACGGCCGTTGAAGTCACCGCCACCCCGGTTGTCACGTCCACCAAAATTGCTGGGGCGAGACTCAGGAATACGTTGTTTGGGCTCCAGTCCTTCAATCACGTCGGCTTTGATGGGTTGGCGGCTGTAGGCCTCAATGTCAAAAATCTTGCGACGGTCCCGCAGTTCAGCAAAGGTCACGGCCAGGCCATCACGACCTGCGCGGCCGGTACGACCGATGCGGTGGGTGTAGTCTTCAGCCTTCATGGGTAAGCCATAGTTGAATACGTGGGTAATAGTGGGTACATCAAGGCCGCGTGCTGCGACATCGGTAGCCACCAGAATTTGCACTTGACCCTGGCGCAGCGCCATCAAACGGCGGTTACGCAAGCCTTGGCTAAGCGCACCGTGCAGTGCCACGGCATCAAAACCGTCTTGTTGCAGGTCATTTGCCAGGCCATCGCACTCAATTTGGGTGCTGGCAAACACAATGGCCTGATTGATGCTGGTGTCGCGCAGCCAATGATCAAGCAGTTTGCGTTTGTGCTGGGCATTGTCAGCCCAGAACAGCACTTGTTTGATGTTGGCGTGCTTTTCTTGCGGGCTGTCGATGGTGATGCGTTGTGGTTCGCGCATGACACGCGCAGCGAGTTGCTGAATACGTGGTGCAAAGGTAGCACTGAACATCATGGTTTGTTTGCGGGCAATGGTGAGTTGGTTGATTTCAGCCAGGTCGTCAGAGAAACCCAGGTCCAGCATGCGATCGGCCTCGTCGACCACCAAAAATTGAACTTGGTCCAGTTTGATTTGCATGGAACGTTGCAGGTCGAGTAAACGACCCGGTGTCGCCACCACGAGGTTGGCATTTTGGAGCTTGGCAATTTGCAGTTGGTAGGGCATGCCACCGACGATGTTGGCAATGCGCAGACCACGGCAATGCTGCACCAGATCAATCGCATCGTGTGCGACTTGCTGGGCCAGTTCACGCGTCGGACAAACGATTAACGCACCCGGAGCAGGTGCGGTGAAGTGGCGCGGGTTGGTTGGGTCTTTGCGTTTGGCACGCTTCGGGGGGGCTTCACCTTTGGCGGCTGCGTCAGCCACGGCGCGTTCGTATTCAGCACGTAGGTTGGCCTCGGCTTGTTCTTGTTGCTTGAGTAAGGTGTGTAACACCGGCAACAGAAAGGCCGCTGTTTTGCCACTGCCGGTTTGGCTGGAGACCATCAGGTCAATAAAACGCGCGCTGTTGCCATCTGTGCTTACGCCTTGCATGGCCAAAGGAATGGTTCTTAATTGCACCGTTGTGGGTTGAGTGAAGCCCAGGTCTTTCACGGCCTGGATCAGCTCGGGAGCCAGACCCATGGTGACAAACCCGTTAGGAATTTCGGGCTCAGCCACAACAGATAGTTCTGTTTCGGGTGGAT
>CAIYNH010000806.1 GCA_903927495.1 uncultured beta proteobacterium | reverse complement strand
GCGATGTTTCAGATGGCCGAGTACGCCAACATATGGTTAGTCTCGATTCTGGCCAGCGTGATGTTCTTTGGGGGCTGGATGTCGCCGATTGACAGCGCCCTGTTCAATTGGATTCCGGGATGGATCTGGATTGCCATCAAGACCTTTTGTGTGATGACCTTATTTATATGGGTGCGTGTAACATTTCCACGTTTCCGGTATGACCAGATCATGCGTTTGGGGTGGAAGATCTTCATTCCGGTCACGCTGGTGTGGCTGGTGGTGATCGGGGTGTGGATGCAAACCCCGTGGAACATTTGGAAGTAATTCGAGTTGTCTATGTCTACCCCAACTTCAAATACTGTTCAAACCTCAACGGCAAGTGCCTTCTCATTGAAGGATTTTCTGTCTAGTTTCCTACTGACTGAACTTTTTAAGGGCATGGCGCTTACCGGCAAGTACGCCTTTAAAAGCAAAATTACTCTTGAATATCCGGAAGAAAAAACGCCACTGTCGCCGCGCTTTCGGGGGCTGCACGCCTTGCGCCGCTATGAGAACGGTGAAGAGCGTTGCATTGCTTGCAAGCTGTGCGAGGCAGTTTGCCCTGCCATGGCGATCAGCATAGAGTCAGAGGTGCGCGACGATGGTTCGCGACGCACAACACGCTATGACATCGACCTGAATAAGTGTATTTTCTGCGGTTTTTGCGAAGAAAGCTGCCCGGTGGATTCCATTGTGGAGACACACATTCTTGAGTACCACGGCGAAAAACGCGGTGATCTGTATTTCACCAAAGAGATGCTGTTGGCCGTTGGTGATCGGTATGAGTCCGAGATTGCTGCCAACAAGGCCGCTGATGCCAAATACCGTTGAACCGTCGGAAGAAAGAATCTGAATCATGAGTGTCACGACTGGTCTTTTTTACGTGTTTTCGGCAGTGTTGCTGATTGCGGCGTTTCGCGTGATAACCGCGCGCAATCCTGTACATGCAGTGCTGTTTCTTGTTCTGACCTTTTTCCAGGCCGCCATGTTGTGGATGTTGTTAAAGGCAGAGTTTTTGTCAATTTCGCTGGTACTAGTCTACGTTGGTGCAGTGATGGTGCTGTTCCTGTTTGTGGTGATGATGCTGGATGTCAACATAGAGGGTTTGCGCGTCGGATTCTGGAACCATTTCCCGCTGGCGGCCGTGATGGGCGTTGTCATCGCACTGGAGATGGCGGCTGTACTGATGGGGGGATTTCGCGTGTCGGACCCAACCGATCTCGTTCCCGCTGCCACCCAGATTTCCAACACCAAGGCGCTGGGTCTATTGATGTATACCCATTATGTCTACCCGCTTGAAATTGCTTCAGCCATTTTGTTGGTAGGCATGTTTGCCGCAATCGCACTGACCTTGCGTACCCGTAAGGACACCAAACACATCAATCCTGCGGATCAGGTGCGTGTCAAAGCGCAGGATCGCATGAAGGTCATCAAAATGGCTGCAACCAGGGCGGCAGTGGAACCTGCGCCGGTAGCTTCGAACGCGGAGACGAAAGCATGACTTTGACTCTAGGGCATTTTCTTTCTTTGGGTGCGATGCTGTTTGCGCTGTCGGTGGTTGGCATATTTTTGAATCGCCGCAACCTGATTGTCTTGCTGATGGCGATTGAACTCATGTTGCTGGCGGTGAACACCAATTTCATTGCGTTCTCGCACTACCTGAACGACATGCACGGCCAGATTTTTGTGTTTTTCATCTTGACGGTTGCAGCTGCTGAGTCCGCCATTGGGCTGGCAATTCTTGTGTTGCTGTTCAGGAATAAGTCCAGCATCAATGTGGATGAACTCAATACGCTCAAGGGTTAAAAAGATATGAGTCAGACCCTGTCTGTTTCCAGCTTGCTGATGGTGCCGATGGCACCGCTGCTCGGTTCCGTGCTCGCCGGTGTTTTTGGCACCAAATTTGGCGGCAATCGCATTGGCAGGACTGCCAGTCACTCGCTCACCATATTAGGCGTATTGATTGCTTTCGTCCTGTCCGCGATGACGCTTAAATCGGTGGCACTCGATGGCGCTCGTTTTAATGAAACGCTCTACACCTGGATGGTGGTGGGTGATTTGAAAATGGAGATCGGATTCCTCGTCGATGGGTTGACCGCGATGATGATGTGTGTGGTGACATTCGTGTCATTGATGGTTCACCTCTATACCGTGGGCTACATGGAAGAGGACGCTGGCTACAACCGCTTTTTCTCGTATATCTCGCTGTTCACTTTCTCCATGCTGATGCTGGTGATGAGTAACAACATGCTCCAGTTGTTCTTTGGCTGGGAGGCCGTCGGGCTGGTGTCTTATCTGCTGATCGGTTTCTGGTTCAACAAGCCCACAGCGATCTTTGCCAACATGAAGGCATTTCTGGTCAACCGGGTGGGTGATTTCGGATTCATTTTGGGCATCGGCTTGATCGCCGCATTTGCCGGCACCTTGAATTACACAGAAGCCTTCGCAAAGTCGGCAGAACTAGCGGCCATAAGTTTCCCCGGAACCAACTGGATGCTGGTCACTGTGATTTGTATCTGTCTTTTTATTGGTGCAATGGGTAAGTCGGCGCAATTTCCATTGCACGTTTGGCTTCCGGATTCGATGGAAGGTCCAACCCCCATTTCGGCATTGATTCATGCCGCAACGATGGTGACGGCGGGTATCTTCATGGTCACACGCATGTCGCCGCTTTTTGAGCTGAGCGAGACGGCACTGAACCTGGTGATGGTGGTTGGCTCCATTACCGCTCTATTTATGGGCTTTCTGGGAATCATCCAGAACGATATTAAGCGCATCGTTGCCTACTCTACATTATCCCAATTGGGGTACATGACAGTGGCACTCGGCGCATCCGCTTACTCGGTGGCCGTATTCCACTTGATGACCCATGCGTTCTTTAAGGCACTATTGTTCCTGGCGGCAGGTTCCGTGATCATGGGTCTGCACCACAATCAGGACATTCGATGGATGGGGAATGTTCGCAAGTACATGCCCATCACCTGGATCACATCCCTGCTAGGTTCACTGGCGCTTATAGGAACTCCGTTTTTTGCTGGTTTCTATTCCAAGGACAGCATCATCGAGGCGGTCGCGGAAAGCCACCTGCCGGGTGCCGGATTTGCACACTTTGCCGTCCTGGCCGGGGTATTTGTCACGGCGTTTTATTCCTTCCGCCTGTACTTTCTGGTGTTTCATGGCAAAGAGCGGTATGACCAAAATCCGGATGCACACCATGGCCATGATGATCACCACGGTCATGGGCATGAGCCGCATGAGTCACCATGGGTTGTCACGGTTCCGTTAGTGCTGTTGGCTATACCTTCGGTCGTCATTGGCTACCTGACCATTGGACCGATGTTGTTTGGCGATTTCTTCAAGGACTCGATCGCTGTTAACGCAGAAAAGCATCCTGTGATGGAGGAACTGGCGCATGCATTCCACGGCCCGCTGCAGATGGCTATGCATGCATTTGGCACAATGCCGTTCTGGCTGGCATTGGCGGGTGTTGTGTCTGCATACTACATGTACATGGTCAACCCGGCTTTGCCTGCTGCTATCAAGCGCAACTTCATGCCGATTTTCACGCTGCTGGAAAACAAATACTACCTGGACTGGTTCAACGAGAACATTCTGGCGCGCGGGGCGCGGGCTTTAGGCACCGGTTTGTGGAAGGGTGGTGATCAGGCGCTGATAGATGGTGCGCTGGTGAATGGTTCTTGGAAGTTGGTGGGTTGGATTTCTGGTGTTGTGCGCAAGATGCAGTCCGGCTATTTGTACCACTACGCACTGGCGATGATCATGGGTATCCTGGTACTGATGACGTACTTTGTTGTGCTCAACAAGTAGGAGAAAAAGAAAATGGGATTGTTGAGCCTTGCAATCTGGACGCCCGTTGCGTTCGGAATTGTTTTACTGGCACTTGGGCGCGATGACCAGGCTCCAATTGTGCGTTGGGTTGCCCTCGTTGGTGCGATCGTGAGTTTTCTGGTGACATTGCCTCTGTATGGTCAATTCGATGTTTCGACCGCCGCCATGCAGTTTGTCGAGAAGTCGTCCTGGATCGAGCGCTTCAATGTGAACTACCACCTGGGAGTCGATGGTATTTCCCTGTGGTTTGTGCTGTTGACTGCGTTTATCAATGTCGTGGTCATCATTGCTAGCTGGGAAGTAATCAAGCGTAATGTTAGTCAGTACATGGCCTCTTTCCTCATCTTGAGTGGCCTGATGATCGGCGTTTTCTGCGCGTTGGATGGCTTGCTCTTTTATGTGTTCTTTGAAGCGACCCTGATCCCGATGTATCTCATCATTGGTATTTGGGGCGGGCCCAACAAGATCTACGCGGCCTTCAAGTTCTTCCTGTACACGCTGCTGGGTTCGCTGTTGATGCTGGTTGCGTTGATCTACCTGTACACCACATCAGGTGGAAGCTTTGATCTCGCAGTGTGGCACCAACTTCCACTGGGGAGCAAAACTCAAACTCTGTTGTTCTTTGCCTTCTTTACGGCATTCGCCGTAAAGGTTCCCATGTGGCCAGTGCACACATGGTTGCCCGATGTGCACGTGGAGGCACCGACGGGTGGCTCGGCGGTGCTGGCGG
>CAIYNH010000805.1 GCA_903927495.1 uncultured beta proteobacterium | reverse complement strand
GCTGACATCAATCAGCGTGGCAAGCACTGGCAAGAGGCTGAGTTGCCCTGAATTGTTAATGCTCCAACCGCCTGTCATGGGCTCTGGCCAAGCATGTTTCTCTATAAAAAGCGTAGCAGTTTGCTCCACCCGGATAGCCGCTTGCGCCTCGTATTGTTGAACCGCGCTGAGGCCCAGAAAGCCCGCAGCAGCATCAAACACCCGACCCATGCTGGAGCTGCGCGGGCAGTTGAACTGGCGCTGCAGCATGCTGGCGACGGTTTCTGCACCCGCTTCTTGAAAACGCTGAGGGATCTCTGCGGTGCGACCCAGTTCATGCAGCACGGCTGCCGCCATGCGCCAGGGTTCACGCGCGGCCTTGTCAGCGCCGGGCATCGGCAAGGGCAGCAGATGGCCCAGGCGCTCAAAGTGAGAGCCCTGTACCTTGAGCAATTCTCCACCCCAAGCCAAGCCATCAGTGCCAAGGCCGACACCATCTAGAGCCAAACCCAGCACCGGGGAACTCCGGCCATGCTCGGCGCACACCGCGGCTATGTGGGCGTGGTGGTGTTGCACGGCCAGCGTGGGCCGGCCCTGCTGATGCGCAAAGAAAAGCGCGGCGCGGGTGCTGTAGTCGTCCGGATGCAGGTCGTGCACGAT
The DNA here is from genome assembly GCA_903927495.1 of uncultured beta proteobacterium. Taxonomy (GTDB): domain Bacteria; phylum Pseudomonadota; class Gammaproteobacteria; order Burkholderiales; family Burkholderiaceae_C; genus Rhodoferax. The sequence continues at coordinate 7,755 of CAIYNH010000805.1, read as the reverse complement.
GATTTCCGGTCGGGTGTCAAGCAGATCGAGCATGCGCTGCACCGTTTCATCGAGAAAATCGCAGGTCGCAGCGTTGACCAGATCACCAATGTGCGGCGACAAAAAGGCCTCATCGCCACGGGTCACACACACCGTGTTTTTCAAATGTGACCCAAACGCCAGCACCGATGGGCCGGCACGGGGCAGACGGATGGCCGTGGGCGCTACACCCCGACTGCGTCGAATGTATTGCGGGCCACCTGCCATCGGGCGTAGCACGCTGTCGTCGCAGCGTGCCACAACCTCGCGGTCGTGATCCAGAAAGGCATCGGCAATCCCTGCTAGCCGCGCGCGGGCCTCGGACAGATCACGCACGATGGGCTCCCCGCCGGGATTGGCGCTGGTCATCACCAACACCATGCTTTGCGGCTGCTCCAGCCAGGCCGTGCCGCTTGGACGGTCAGCCGCTTCGTGAAACAGCAAAAAATGGATTGGCGTGGTTGGCAACATCACCCCAAGGTGCAGCAAGCCGGGGGCCACACCGGGCAATTCCAGTTCGCAACTAGCCCCTGCCCGAAGCAGCACAATTGGGCGCTCCCGGCTTTCCAGTAATGCATTAGAAGCTACAGAAACATGAGCAATTTGGGTGATGCTGGCGCAGTTCGCAAGCATCACCGCAAACGGTTTGGCTTCCCGGTTTTTGCTGAAGCGAAGGCGCGCCACGACTTCCTGGTTGCGGGCATCACACGCCAGATGAAAACCGCCCAACCCTTTGATGGCAACGATTTGTCCACTTTGGAGCAACTTCAAGGTTTGTGCAATCGGGTCGCCATGTATGCTCTGGCCTTGTGCGTCCAGCAGCGTCAGGCCTGGACCACATTCTGGGCAGCAGGTGGTCTCGGCATGAAAACGGCGGTCGGAAGGGTGGGTGTATTCGATGCCGCAGGTCGAACACAGCGCAAAGACAGCCATGCTGGTTTGGGGGCGGTCGTAGGGCAAAGCGCGGGTGACGGTGTAGCGCGGACCACAGTGGGTACAGGTGATGAACGCATGCCGCCAGCGTCGGTTGCTGGCATCGAACAGTTCCCCGAGGCAGTCGGCACACACCCCAACATCCGGGCCAATGGCGGTAGTGGCGTGACCTTGGACACTGTCAACGATGGCAAAACGGGTCATGGCGGCAAGACCAACTTCGTGGGCATGCACTGTATCGACCCGCGCCAAAGGGGGTGCGTCTGCGGTCAGGCGCCGGATCAATTCGTTTAACTGGGACTCGCTGCCTTGAACCTCAATTTCGACACCTTGAGCATCATTGCGGACCCAGCCAGTGAGTTGAAGCTCTTGTGCCAAGCGCCAAACAAATGGCCTGAACCCGACACCCTGGACAATGCCGGTGACTCGAATGTGCCGTGCAAGCCGTATCAAGGAAGCAGATTTTGCCTTTGTCAGCAACTCAATTTGCTCCTGAATATGAAGCATCTTACGCAATACAGACGGGCGCTACAGGCTATTTAGATATAAAACATTGTGTCAGGAATTGGCGTGCAGTTGGGCTTCGAGTTGGGCAATGCGCGCCTGCAAAACGGCTACGGTTTGCTGTTTCACAGCCCTCGCCTGGGCTGCGCCCTCCTTTAAGAAGGCCAGCCATTCGTCCATGCCTTCGCCACTGGTTGCGCTGAGCTGTATCACCCGCATCTGCGGATTGACCCGCTGCGCAAATGCCACGGCGGCTGCGATGTCGTACTGCAAATGGGGCAGCAGGTCGATCTTGTTGAGCAGCATCAAACTCGCAGCACGGAACATGTCAGGGTATTTGATGGGCTTGTCTTCGCCCTCGGTGACCGACAAGATGACCACTTTGTGCGCCTCTCCCAAGTCAAAAGCGGCGGGGCAAACCAGGTTGCCGACGTTCTCGATCATCAGCAATGAATCGTCTGCCAGCTTGAGCTGCGCCATGGCATGACCGACCATGTGGGCATCCAGGTGGCAGCCTTTGCCGGTGTTGATCTGTATGGCCTGGGCACCCGTGGCCCGAATGCGGTCGGCATCCTGGCTGGTTTGCTGGTCGCCTTCGATGACCACTACGGTTTGCTGAGTGAGCATGGCAATGGTTTTGCACAGCAAGGTGGTTTTCCCGGAGCCAGGGCTGGAGACCAAGTTCAGTGCAAAGATGCCTCGCCCGGCCAGTGCTTGCCGGTTGGCTGACGCGTAAGCGTTGTTTTTAGCCAGGATGTCCTGCTCAATCTGCACAATGCGCTTAGGGCTGACACCCGGCGCGTGCGAATGGGCAGGGGCCGCATCGTGGTCATGGTCATGGTCATGGTCATGGTCATGGTCATGGTCATGGTTGGGGCTATTCATGTGCTCATGTGCATGGCTGTGCTGTGTGCCATCGGCGTGTTCATGGTCGTGCTGGTGTTCGTTCGCATGATCATGCGAATGCCCGTGCTCATGTGTATGCCCGTCTCCGTGACTATGTTCGTGGCTATGGTGAGAGCCGTCGGCATGGTCATGTCCATGAGAATGTGCATGGCTGCCTTCAATTTTCATTTCACCTTCGCCGCAACCGCAAGTTACACACATCTGGTTTCTCCTTCTATGGATGTCATTTCATGTTCACTTTTGCCAGCCCCGGATGGCAGCCAACTGTTGGTGGGTAGAGTATGCGGCCTATTCAATTTCGAGTTCTTTCACTCGCATCTCGGTGCCCCCGGTAACCTGCATTTGATAGCCCCCGCAGCTTGGGCATTCGCCAAAAACCTCGGTCATGGGCACTGTTTTGGCACAGGCCATGCACCAGCCAATGCCGGGTAATTCAATGATTTCCAGCCGGGCTCCTGCAGCGACACTGTCACGCGTGACCGCATCAAAACAAAAAGCCATGGCCTGCGGCTCGACCCCTGAGAGTTGGCCAATTTCGAGCCAGACAGTGGTAACTTTACTAAACTGATCTTTTCGCGCTGCGTCTTCAATCAGTTGTAGCACGGACTCGGCCAGTGACATTTCGTGCATGAAGTTGGCTTATTTCCCGTTGCGCACAAAGTCGGCAAAGCGCTTGTCGCGTGTGGCAATGTGATTGCCAATGAAGGCCAACGCATCTTGTACTTTTGCGGGTTGCAGCGCCGAATTGCCCTGGGCGTGGCTGGCGGCCATCTCTTGCAGTACATCAAGCATGTGTACGTGGTCGTCGACATGGTCTTCATAATCGTCGTAGCTTTTCATACGCATCAAGAGCTCTTCGGACATGAAGTGGGCCTCGCTATAGGCTATCAAATGGTCCAGAATTTCAGCCACTGCGGCCGCATCGCGTGACGCATTAACAGCGCTGTACAGAGCTTGCAGCAGGTCAAGTTGAACCTGGTGCTCACGGTCTGTGTCGGCGTTAGATGCGGTGTTGAATTCGGAAATGGCAGACATGATTTACCTCGTTTTGTGGCAATTGTGGAGGATTTTGGCTTAGGGCTTGCGAAAAGCCAAAAATCCACGACGCGACAAGGTGGGTTTTTCGGCAACTTCAGCAAGCTTGGCTTTGGGCTCCGGCTCCGGCGCTGGGGTGAGCAAGCCGAGCATGGAAGCCCGCGCCGTCATCGTCGCCTCCAGTTGGGTTGAAAATTTGTTCATCGGAGAAAACAGTGAACAGCTCTGGTACTCGCCCAACTCAGTCTCGTTGCCACCCAGGAAAGCAAAATCACCGGCCGGAAACTTCACAAACCGACGCTTGTTTTGTCCAGCGGAAACCCAGTTATCGGTGCTACCCGGTATCAGTAACAGGCTCATGCACCAGGGGGTCACGACCATGCCCAGCCAATGCCCTTGCCAGCGCTGGAAGTCAATGGCTTCAACTGACAGCGCGGGATTGAGGATTGGCACGTCGGCCATGCTGGTTTGTTGAATGCGAAAAAAAGCGGTTTCAACTGCGTCCTGCGGGTTGCTGCTGTGAAAGTGCAGGGTCATGCCACCGCGCCTCGGTTGTCACCCCACTCGCGGGCATCATCACCTTGCGCCATCAGGTCAGTCATCAGTGCCAAAGATTCTTCGGCACGCTCGGCCTCGATCAGCTCAAAAGCAAAACCGCCGGCCTGGATCAGCAGGTAATCACCTATTTTGACTTCTTCGTTCAGCAACAACAGGCTAACCGTGCGGGTCTGCCCAAAGCACTCGGTCACTGCGGTGCCGTCGCCAACTGCAATCACACGGGATGGGGCCGCTAAACACATGGCACCAACTCAGGCAGCCAGCGCAGCCAGGGGCTCAACGCAATACCCACGAGCTTTGAGTTCGGCCACGGCCATCTCAACCAATTGGGGTACTTTTGATGCAATTTCTGCAGTCATTTCCATGCCCAATTCAAGCGAGATGGGCTCTACTCCCAGTACCACAATTTCTTTGGGCATGGCATCGAGTAGTTCCAGACTGGCCAATACATCGGGCAGGGCAATCTGGTGGGGTGAGAGTTTCTTGCGGAAAAACACTGGAATCTCGGCACCCGCAATTTTTACCACGGTGCCGACTGCTGCGCCGGTCTTGACGACATCAATCACGATCAGAAAATCCAGGTTGGAGAGGTCTTCAATCATCTCCATTCCCGAGGTGCCGCCGTCGATGACCTGAACCTCAACAGGGATCTGGTAGGCCCGTTCAAGCGCTTCAACGGCCCGCACCCCCGCCGCCTCATCTGTCAGGATGGTGTTACCGATACCCAGAACGACTGCACGCATAAATCGAAGCCCAATCAATAAAAAGGGTCAGCACTGGCTGACCCTTTGATCGTAACGTGTCTGTTACACCGCTCTGACAGAAATTGCGGTATCGCTTTCTTTGTCGGTCAGGTGAATGGCGCAGGCAATGCAGGGATCAAATGAGTGAATGGTGCGCAGCACTTCCAAAGGCTTTTCAGGGTCAGCTATGGGGGTGTTGAGCAACGATGCCTCATACGGGCCGGGCTCGTCCTTTTCATTTCTCGGGCAGGCGTTCCAGGTCGAGGGCACCACGCACTGGTAGTTTTTGATCTTGCCGTTGTCAATGACAACCCAGTGTGACAACGCGCCGCGAGGAGCTTCGTGAAAGCCCACCCCCATGACTTCTCCGGTGGGAAAAACCGGCTTGTTGAAGGTGGCCAGATCCCCCTTGCCCATGTTGGTGAGCAAAGCAGTCCATTGGTCAGCCAGCAAATCGACATTGACGCAGCAGGTGATGGCGCGTGCCGCGTGGCGACCAATCGTTGAGTGCATGGCATCCAGCCCAATCTTGGTTTTGGCCAAAGCTGACACCGTATCGAGCGCCGCAGTGGCGTATTTGGTCGTGGCCTCATGCCCTGCTGCCAAACCATTGAGCACACGTGCCAGTGGGCCCACCTGCGCCACCTTGCCATAGAAGGTTGGAGACTTCATCCAGGAATACTTGGCATCGTCCTTGAAGTCGGTGTAGTTGGGTGTGGTTTCGCCCTTGTAGGGGTGCAGTGAGCCCGGTTTGTCGTAGTTGTACCAAGAGTGTTTGACCGATTCTTCAACGCCCTTTTGCCAATATTCGTCATTGAACGAAGTAATTGGTTTGCGTTTGGATAGATCACCACCCTCGATAAAGCCACCCGGGAAGGCAAATTGTGTGCCCTTGGTGTCAAGTGGAATATCGGGAACCGACAGGTAGTTGGTGACCCCTTTGCCAATGGCGGTCCATTCCGGGTAGAAGGCACCTACCGCGGCCACGTCGATCAGATAAACATTTTTGACAAAGTCAGACAGCTCGTCAATCCAGCCTTTGATGGCCATCAGACGTTCTACCGTGAGCACCGCTTGTGAGTCGGTTGCCAACGGGTTGGCGACACCACCCACCGCAACATTCTGAATGTGCGGTGTCTTGGAGCCCAAAATGGAGACGATCTTGTTGGCTTTGCGCTGCACTTCAAGGGCTTGCAGGTAGTGGGCAACGGCCAGCAAATTCACCTCGGGCGACAGTTTCATGGCCGGGTGGCCCCAATAGCCGTTGGTAAAAATGCCCAACTGGCCGCCGTTTACAAAATGCTTCAGACGTTCATGGACACGGCGCATCTCATGCTTGCTGTTGAGATGCCAGGATGACAGGCTTTCACCCAAAATCGAAGTTTTGTCCGGGTCGGCCTTCAAGGCAGACGTCACATCAACCCAGTCAAGTGCCGACAGGTGGTAAAAGTGCACAATAAAATCGTGCACCGAGTGCGCCAGAATGATCAGGTTGCGGATGTACTGGGCATTCAGCGGTATCTCCAGCTTCAGCGCGTTTTCAACAGCACGCACCGACGTGATGGCATGCACCGTGGTGCAGACGCCGCAAATGCGTTGGGTGATGGCCCAGGCATCGCGCGGGTCGCGGCCTAGCAAAATCAGCTCAACACCGCGCCACATCTGGCCTGACGACCAAGCTTTGTTGACCTTGCCGCCATCGACATCGACATCGATGCGCAGGTGTCCCTCAATGCGGGTGATGGGATCAATCGTGATGCGTTTTGACATTTTGAGTCTCCAGATATATTTCTAATTTAACTGATTAATTAGTTTGCGCATCTTCGCGCGGCAACACCGGAAAGCGCCGGGTGATGATGATGTAGCCCAGTACCTCGATGGCAAACATGCCGGCAGTGACCATCACCTCAGCCAGTGACGGGAAATAAGACCAGCCAGTTCCGGTGTGGTGTTCATAACCAATCAGGAAGCCATTCAGCCGCAACAATATACCGCCAATCATGATGGCAATGCCAGCCAGGAAGAGTCGGGCCGGGTTGCGCCGTGATTCGACACTACCGATCAGAAAAAACGGTGCCACAAAGGCCAGGTTTTCAACCCAGAACGAGAAGGCTACACCACTGAACTGAAACGCTGCAGACCAAGCCCCACGAATCGACAGGTCACCCACGCGCACCACCATGTAGGCACCCAGCACCCCGAGCATGATTTTGGAGAGTGGATTTAACAGATGCATCTCGATCTTGCGACGGTAAGCCGAGGCAGCCACACAAGACTCAAACAACACCACGCCGTAACCAATCACGATCGCCGTCAGCAGGTAGATCAGCGGCACCGCCGGGGTTTGCCACAACGGATTGACCTGGTCGCCCATCACCACCAGCATCGTGCCCAGCGAAGACTGGTGCATCATCGGCAACAGCACACCCAGCGCAATAAAGAAAAACAGCCACTTGTTGAGTTTCTTTTTTACGTCGTGCATGCCGAGCTTTTCCAGGAACACCGGGGAAAACTCGATCCACATCACCAAGATGTAAGCTGTCACGCACACTGCCACCTCAAACATCACGGAATTGGGGTTCGAGTAACTGGGCCAAAAGATGTGCCAGAAGTTCCACCAGCGACCCAGGTCGATAAAAATACCCCCGCCAGCCAAGGTGTAGCCAAACAGGCTGCCCAGCAGGGCTGGTCTGACCAAAGGATGGTATTGCCCCTTGTTGAAGATATACACCAGCAAGGCCACCGAAAAACCGCCACAGGCCAGCGCTGAGCCAATCATCACGTCAACCACCACCCATATTCCCCAGGAGTAGCCGTCGTTGACATTGGCAACGGTTGCCAAACCAAAAACGAAACGCACCAGCAGGAGGGTCATCATGATGGCGATCAGTACGCCACACACTACAGTGGCGGCATTCAACAGACTACCCCCTATCGGGGTCGGTGCTGCATGTTGATGCTGGGTCATGATTGATTCTCCCCGGTGTCATTTGCCGTCGAATCGTCCTCATCATGGACGGTCTTTTTTGCGATAAAACTCAGTGCCCCCAGCACCACG
>CAIYNH010000804.1 GCA_903927495.1 uncultured beta proteobacterium | reverse complement strand
CTCCAGTGCCACCGTATCCACACCGCACACAATCAACCAGGTCGCCATCGCGTTGAGGTCATCGGTCATTGCCCCAAACTCACGCACTGGCTCATCGCTTGAGCGAGCAGGTACGGCCCCCCAGTGGCTCGATGCACCCACATCAATTCCCGCTGCATTGGGAAAAATTTCATCCTCTTTTACACGAACTGCCATGTTGTACTCCACAATAGTTAACGAATGGCAGCGCCATGGGAGTCGTCAAATTTGACTCACTCTCACAAACGGGATGCGCATCGCTGCGCTCACCAATATCGTCGACGATTCCTGGACCATGCTGAGTGGCGGGCTCACTCAACAGTGGCGCTAACCACTGCGAGTTCGCACCAATGCAATTGCGGTCATTTCGGCGCTGTCATTCGCCATTTAACGCAAATTTGCGTGCGGCAGTGGGCCTACATCCATGTTTCTTTAGGAACGTCTTGCCCGCGCGCGGGGTTGGGATGCTGAGCAGCGCCAACATTGAAGAGCTGACCAGTAGTGTGCGCCAGAGCACGACTCCATCGCCAGCAGGCACTTGGCTGGCAGCTTCATGCACCACTCGATAAACTTGTCGCGCTTGAGTAGTCGATTGGTGACAACTTTTCCGGCAACATCTACGGCGTGAACTTGGATCAAATTTTTTGCCAAATCAACGCCAACTCGTGTAATCTCACTCATGGGACTTCTCCTTCAAAAAGGTTATAGATTGACTTTCCCAAACCCAATCTTGGCACGTTGATGCCGTTACCGGGAAGCGGGAAGTCCCTTCGTATTCGTTGCCCAAATCCATGAAACTGGCATACCTAGAAGCGGTTGTTCGCCACTACCTGCACTGCGGGTCCAGTCGTCGCCCTAGAACCGACACTCAATTCTGACGTTCAGCTTCGAAGAAAGTTGGCTGGCTCCAACAGTTAGCTATTTCATAGCTTCTTGAGCTGCCGATTTTGGCACCTTAGCGTCTTTGAGAACTTTAGTCTTCTGAGGCTTGGAGAGCTAGCATTCAGTGCTAGTTTTTTTGGTTCTAGCTTGACATCATTTGCGTATTCGTGCAGGGATGGCATCGATTTGCAGCAGGATGCCGGCAAAAAATGCCGACAATTCGTCAAAACCATCTAATGGCAAGACGTTAGCGACATACTGGTCGGGCCGAACCACCACCATGCAGCCCTTGTCGCGATTGATGCCGCGCAAATCGAAAATATCACCGACACCTTTGTGATCGACGCAGAAGATTTTTTCGTGGTCTTGCAGACCAAGTTTGCCGGTCTTTGGCTTCAGCAGAGACGGCATATTCTCATAGGCCAGTCGCTCGAAGGTTTGCTGGAACACTGCGCGAAAGTCGATAACAGCGTCAATGTCTTCGTTCTTGCGAGTGTGCTTGACGATTGGGGAGCTTGCATCAGTTTCCAACCAGTCCGCGAGTTTGTGGATCGCTGAGACCGTATCTGAACTGTCCGCCCTGCTGGCGAACGCGTAAATGCGCCAGCGCGCGTCTGCCTCGGCGACATGGCCGAGCTGCATTTGCTTGGCATCCGCTAAACGCACCACCGGTGCCGAGTGGAAGCGCCGGCCGATCTCTTCCCCGGTCGCGAGCTCCTGGTGGTTCGAGGCGGCAAAAAGTGTAGACTGGTCATATTTAACTGCGATACCGCCGGTGAACTCTAGGTTCTCCTTAAACTGGCGGATGATACGCGGCTCTTCGGTCCCATCACGCTCTGCCTGAGTGGTAGGTGCCGACATAATTCGTGCCCATTTGTGATCAGTCTCAACCAGTCGTTTGGCCTCGGTCAATCGTTCTTTGGAGTAGCTGCCCAGCAGGCTGGGGTCAGATCTTCCTTGGAGTACGTGCACAAGCTTCCAGCCAAGGTTGAATGTGTCTTGCATCGAAACGTTCATCCCTTGTCCCGCTTTAGGTGAGTGGGTATGGCAAGCGTCACCCGCGGTGAATACGCGGGGATTGCGCATTTCGCCCTCAGCAACGTCGTCGAATTTGTCGGTGATGCTGTGCCCAATATCGTAGATTGACCACCAGACCACCTCCTTTACGTCGATCGTAAAAGGCCGGATGAT
>CAIYNH010000803.1 GCA_903927495.1 uncultured beta proteobacterium | reverse complement strand
GATCGGTTGCGCGACCTGCAAATGGGTGAAGCCGGGCAGGATCACTTCGACGTTTTTCTCGGCAAGCTCAAGCAGCGCTTTTTGCAGGTCGGCCAGCAGCCCCACAATCAGATCAATCTCGCTGCGCAGCCACAGCCGCACATCGGTGGCGACCTGGTCGTTGCGCGAGCGCCCGGTGTGCAGGCGTTTGCCGGCGATGCCAATCAACTGCGTCAGGCGTGCCTCAATATTGAGGTGCACATCCTCCAGATCAAGCTGCCACTGGAACTGGCCGGTTTCGATTTCTGCCCGGATCAGGCTCAGACCGCTTTGAATGCCGGCAAAATCTTCGGCGCTGATGATGCCCTGATGACTGAGCATCTCGGCATGCGCCAGGCTGCCTGTGATATCGGCCAGCCACAAGCGTTTGTCAAAAAAAACGCTGGCGGTGTAACGCTTGACCAGTTCGCTCATGGGCTCGGAAAACAGGGCCGACCAGGCTTGGGATTTTTTGTCGAATTGGTTGTGTGTCATGGTAGATGGCAGTGTAAAAAGTGCTGTCTGCAAATCATCAATAATTGAAGGTCATACCAACCCATCTGATCCATGCAGGACTCCCAAATTTTATCGGTCTTCCATGATGCCGCGACGCAGCCTTCCAACGACCCGGCTGAGCCGCCCTTGAGCAGCGTTTTGGTGTTTGATGCCTGCCAGGTGGGCGTGGTGCTGCGGGCAGTGCTGTTTGTGGAGGCAGTGACGGCTGTGGTCGCCATGTTTGGCTCGAGCAGCTTTATTGATTGGCTGACACGCTTGTCGCTGATTACCGGCGGTGTGCTGCCCGCCACGCTGGCATGGTTGATTGCCGCGTGCAGTCTGAAGAAGCTGTTGGCGCGCTTGCAGCCGCAGGCCCAGCAGTTGGCTGGCGTCGGCCTGGGTGCTGTGGCTGGCCTGTATGGTTGTGCGGTATTGTCGGTGGCTGGTTTGCTCGCCCCAGCACCCTGGCTGGCCAGTGCTTTCAGTGGTGCAATGCTCTCCGCGGCCTTGGTGGCGGCGCTGGTGCTGCGTGCCAAGGCCAGAGCGCCCGCTACCACAGCGGCCAGGTTGAGTGAGTTACAGGCGCGAATTCGACCGCATTTTTTATTTAACACCTTGAATAGCGCGATTGCCTTGGTGCGCGCCGAGCCCAGCAAGGCCGAAAAACTGCTCGAAGACTTGAGTGATCTGTTTCGTCATGCCCTGATGGAGCAGGGTGAATCAGTCACACTGGCCGATGAAATTGCGCTGGCGAAAGCCTACCTGGCGATCGAGCAGGTACGCTTTGGCGAGCGTATTTGTGTCGAATGGGTGCTCGATGAGGCCGCCGCCGGTGCCAGGTTGCCACCCTTGCTGTTGCAACCACTGGTGGAAAACGCCGTCCGGCACGGCGTGGAGCCCAGTGCCAGTGGTGCCAAGATCAAGATTTCTACCCAGCGTCGGGGCTCGGCAGTGGTCATCAAGGTCAGCAACACCGTGACAGGGGGTGTCAGCGAGCCGGGCAGCGGCTTGGCGCTGAAAAATGTGCGAGAGCGCTTGGGTTTGCTGCACGATGTGCAGGGTCGGTTTCAATGCGGTTTGGAAAATGGTGTCTTTCACGTCAGGATCGAGTTGCCCGCATGAGAACGCTAAGTGTCTTGATTGTGGATGACGAAGCGCTGGCACGGGCGCGGCTGAAGACCTTGCTGGCCGACTGCGACGCGCCAGCAGCACGCGTCGTGGGCGAGGCGGCCAACACCGTGCAGGCCGTGGAATTTCTGCAGCACCACATCGTCGATGCCGTGCTGGCAGACATTCACATGCCGGGGGCTGATGGTCTGACACTGGCGCAAACACTTCGCAGCCTGCCCCAGGCGCCAGCGATTGTCTTTGTAACGGCTTTTGCCGAGCATGCGGTACAGGCCTTTGAGCTGGAGGCGTTGGACTATCTGACCAAGCCAGTGCGCTTGCAACGTTTGCAGTTAACACTACAAAAAGTAGAGCGGCTTATGCAATCTACAAAGGCATCAGAGCCTGATTTATCAGAAGACATTTTGGTGATTCAGGACCGAGGCCGAATCGAGCGTGTGCCCTTGGCACAGGTGCTTTACCTCAAAGCCGAGCTGAAATACATTACCGTGCGCACGCAAAACAGAAGTTTTATCCTGGGGGATCACTGGCCGAGCTGGAGGCCAAGTTTGCTGACCGGTTCATTCGCATCCACCGCAACGCCCTGGTGGCCAGGCGTGCCGTGCGTTCGCTGGAAAAGCACCACGACCCCGAAGAAGCCGAAGGCTGGGCGGTGCGATTGAGCGGCCTCGATGAACTGCTGCTGGTGTCACGCCGGCAGTTGGCCGTTGTACGTGAGGTGGTGGCTGCGAGGTAACTTTTTTTATTTATTCCATTTCTCGATCAGCCCTGGTGTTATCCAGCCTTCTCTTGCTGTAGCAACGCCTGCGACTCGACGCAAGCTACGAATGGTTTGGAAATTGATACGCTATAAATAAAGTAGCTACTACCGCTTACAGCACGGGCTTTAGTTAGCGAAGAAAGCTCTAACCCGTATTGCGCAAACCGGCCGCAATGCCGTTGATGGAAATGTGAATTCCGCGTTTTACACGCTCATCGGTCTGGCCGGCCCGGTGGCGGCGCACCAACTCGACTTGCAGATGGTGCAGCGGGTCAATGTAGGGGAAGCGGTGGCGAATGGAGCGCTGCAATGACGCGTTATTGGCCAAGCGCTGTTGCTCGCCAGTGATCAGGCTCAAGGCCTGCGCCGTGAGGTGCCACTCGGCTTCTATCGCCGTAAAGATTTTCTTGCGCAAGCGCTTGTTGGCAACCAGTTCAGCGTAGCGCGAGGCCAGTGCCAGATCGCTTTTGGCCAACACCATGTCAATATTTGAGAGCAGGGTTTTAAAGAATGGCCATTGCTTTTCCATTTGCCGCAGCAAGGCCAGCCGTTGCTGGTTAATTTTGCTGTCTGGCGTGGCACCCGGAGGATTCAAGAACTGGTCTACGGCAGTGCCAAAACCAAACCATCCCGGCAGAGTCAAGCGGCATTGGCCCCAGCTAAAACCCCAGGGAATGGCGCGCAAGTCTTCGATTTTTTGGCTGGCTTTGCGCGATGCCGGACGCGAGCCAATATTGAGTTCGGCGATTTCCCGGATCGGCGTGGCATCAAAAAAATATTCGGTAAACCCGGGGGTCTCATACACCAGTTTGCGGTAGGCCGCCATGCTCGCCGTCGATAACTTGGCGGCTGCCTGCAAATAGGCGGGTTTGGCCGAAAGGGTTGGATGCAACAGCGTGGCCTCCAGCGTCGCCGCGACCAGGGTTTCCAGATTGCGCCGGCCAATTTCCGGATTGGCGTATTTGGAGCCGATCACTTCGCCCTGCTCGGTTAGCCGGATTTGTCCGCGCACGGTGCCAGGGGGTTGTGCCAGTATTGCCTCATAGCTGGGGCCGCCGCCGCGCCCGACGGTGCCACCCCGGCCATGGAACATGCGCAACTGGATGGGTGGCAAGCCTTGGGCTTGATGGCTGTTCTGATTAATCTCGTCAAACACTTCAACCAGTGCGATCTCGGCTCGGTACAGCTCCCAATTGCTGGTGAAAATGCCGCCATCCTTGTTGCTGTCGGAGTAGCCCAGCATGATGTCCTGCTCGCCAAACTGGACTGCGCCACCACGCTGAACCAGCGCCAACACGCCCGGCAGGGCATAAAAATCACGCATGATGGGTGCCGCGTTGCGCAGGTCTTCGATGGTTTCAAACAGCGGCACCACGATCAGGTCGCAAACCGCCTGCGTGTCTAGCGTACCTTGCATCAACCCAACTTCTTTTTGCAGCAGCAGCACCTCCAGCAAATCACTGACAGTTTCGGTGTGGCTGATGATGTAGTGACGAATGGCCTCAGACCCAAACAGTTCCCGCATACGTTTGGCGGCCTCAAAGATGTGCAGCTCACTGAGCGCGTGCTCAGAGTAACTGGCACCCATGACGCGCAAAGGACGCGCATCGCACAGCAGCGTCATCAGCAAGGTGCGTTTGGCAGCTTCGTCAAGTTGACAGTAGTGGGGGCAAATGCGCGCCGCGAGCAGCAACTCGGCAATCACGGTTTCGTGCTGATCCGAGCTTTGCCGCAGATCGACTGTCGCCAGATGAAAACCAAATACCTCGACAGCGCGAATCAGTGGTTGCAGCCGTTGGCTTACCAGCGCTTGCGCGTGTTGCGTCTGTAGCGAAGCCTGGATCACTCGCAGGTCGGCCAGCAGTTGCTGGGACGAGGTGTAGGCATTTTGGGGTGCCACGGCGTGGCGTGCGGCCTCGCCACCGGTGAGGTTTTTCAACGTCGCGGCCAGGCGGGCGTAGACACCAATCAAGGTGCGCCGATAAGGCTCGTCTTTGCGGTGCGCGTTGGCATCGGGCGATTGCGCGGCGAGTGCCTGCATGGCCGGAGAAAAATCCACCAGCATGGCCGATAGCGACAGCTCCGCACCAAGATAGTGCACTTCGGTCAGGTAGTGACGCAGCGCCACATCCGCCTGGCGCCGCAGTGCATGATTGAGTGTTTGGGCATTGACATTGGGGTTGCCGTCTCGGTCGCCCCCAATCCATTGGCCCATGCGCAAGAAGCTGTGAACCGGTAATTGGCCCAGTTCGCGCTCCAGGTTGGCGTAAATTTTCGGAATTTCCCGCAGAAAGGTGGATTCGTAATAGCTCAACGCGTTTTCCACTTCGTCGGCCACGGTAAGTTTGGAGAAGCGTAACAAGCGGGTGTGCCAGAGTTGCAGCACGAGCGCCCGCAGTTGGGCCTCATTGGCGGCCAGTTCGCGCGGAATCAGCGCATCCTTGGCTACCTTGTAGGCGGCGGCCTGCGCCAGAATGTCGTCACGGGCGGTAAGCAGGTGGGCAATGCTGCGCTCGCCATCAAGAATGCTCTTGCGCTGCACTTCGGTAGGGTGAGCAGTGAGCACCGGTGAAACAAAACTATTGGCCAGAGCCTGCGCAATGGCGGGTGGCTCAATGCCAGCGGCGTGCAGACGCTTGAGGGTCAGCTCGATGCTGCCTTGCTGGGTGCTGCCGGCACGTTCATGGATAGCGCGTCGTCGGATGTGATGGCGGTCTTCAGCCAGATTGGCAAGGTGGCTGAAATAGGTAAAGGCACGTATCACACTGACAGTTTCATCACTGCTCAGGCTGGTAAGCAGCTTGCTGAGGGTCTTGTTGGCTGCATGGTCGGCATCGCGCCGAAACGCCACCGAGAGCTGACGAATTTGTTCGATCAGGACAAACACGGCCTCACCTTCTTGGTCGCGAATGACATCGCCCAGAATCCGACCTAATAAGCGGATGTCTTCCACCAAAGGGCGTTCAGCGCCTGAAGTGCCTGGGACTGATTTTGAGGAATGTTTAAGCGTCATGACGATGCAGGTAGGGGTTGGGATGTCAAAAGTTAGACAGGTCATGCTAGCATCGTCCGTGCCAATTAATTACTTGTTCGTTACCTGTTGTTGACGACTTGGCTTCTGAAAATCATGACCCAATTGACGATTGCAACCCGCGAAAGCCGCTTAGCCCTGTGGCAAGCCGAACATGTCCAAGCCCTGCTGAACCAGCAAGGCCATCAGGTCCACCTGTTGGGCATGACCACCAAGGGCGACCAGATTCTTGACCGTGCCTTGAGTCAGGTCGGCGGCAAAGGTCTGTTTGTGAAAGAACTTGAAGTGGCTATTGAAGAAGGCCGCGCCGATCTGGCCGTGCATTCCTTGAAGGATGTTCCCATGGAATTGCCGGAGGGTTTTATTCTGGCCTGTGTCATGGAGCGGGAAGACCCGCGCGACGCCCTGGTATCAAACCACTATGCTTGCCTGGAAGATCTGCCGCAGGGCGCGGTGGTGGGCACCTCAAGCCTGCGCCGGGTGGCTTTGCTGCGTGCTTTGCGGCCTGATTTGAAAATTGAACCCTTGCGCGGCAACCTTGACACCCGACTGCGCAAGCTTGATGACGGCTTGTATGATGCCATTGTGCTGGCCGCAGCAGGGCTTAAACGGCTCGGGTTGGGAGCCCGAATTCGTGCAGTTTTTGAGCCGGATCAGATGCTGCCGGCTGCCGGACAGGGTGCCCTGGGCATCGAAATTCAGGCCAGCCGCCTTGACGTGACCGAGGCGCTGGCACCTTTGGTGCATTTCAACACCTGGCTGGCGGTGGCCGCTGAGCGTGCGGTCAGCCGCGCGATGGGCGGAAGTTGCTCCATGCCTCTGGCTGCGTTTGCCACGTTATCGCAAAGCGAATTGACACTGGATGCCGCCTGGGGTGACCCGCAAGGTCTGTTGCCTTTGGTGCGCGTGCGGGAAATTGCCTCGGTTTCTGATCTGCAGGGGGCAATGGCGTTAGGCCAACGCGTCGCTGATGCGTTGCGCGAAGGGGTATTGGCACAAGGCGGCAGTTTGGCGCATTTGGACCCTCAAGGTGAGTCCGGGACTTGAGGCATGCGCCTCATCGTGACCCGGGTGCAGCCCCAAGCACAAGCCTGGGTGCAGGCTTTTCTAGACAGCGGCCGTGAAGCGCTGGCCTTGCCGCTGATTGAAGTGACAGCAGTGGCGACGCAGGCAGAGATCTGCGCGGTTGCCAGCGCTTGGCAACATTGGGCTGACTATGTTGGTGTGATGTTTGTTAGCGGCCCAGCAGTGCATTGTTTCTTTTCATTAAAACCCCCTGAAGAGCCCGCTATCAAAGCGCTGGAAGCTATTAAAACAAGAGCATGGGGAACCGGCCCAGGAACCCGATCAGCCTTGTTGGCGCAGGGCGTAGCGCCAGAGTTGATCGATTCGCCTGCGCCCGAATCGGGTCAGTTCGATTCAGAGGCTCTATGGCAGCAGGTGCAGGCATGGATCAAGCCGGGCAAGCGGGTGCTGATTGTTCGCGGTAATACGGTGGCAGCTGAGAACCTGGGTGATGCTGATCGCAGTCAGGGTGTCGGTCGCGACTGGTTTGCACAGCAGGTGCGAGCCAGCGGTGGCAGCGTCGATTTTGTGGTGGCTTACCAACGTGCCGCGCCGCGCTGGTCTGAGCCCGAGCGGGCTTTGGCGATTGCTGCTGCCAACGCTGGATCAGTCTGGATTTTCAGCAGCACCGAGGCCATCAGCAACCTGCAAGTGCTGCTCCCTGGGCAGGATTGGACCCACACGCGAGCCGTTGCCACCCATCCACGCATCGCTCAGGCGGCCCGTGATTTGGGTTTCGCGGCGGTGTCTGAGTCACGCCCAACGCTCGCAGGCGTGTTGTCCTCGATAGAATCCCTGTCATGAACGCAGATATCCGTCCTGAAGCAAAAACAGATTTGCCTGAAGTTGCCGAGCAAGGTGTGGTCGTGGCTGATTCCGGGCCACTGGCAACTGCCGCAGTAAGCAGCGGTTTACAAGCCCGATTTTTCTTCGAATGGTTTCTGGGATTGGTGGCTGTTGTCGCTTTGCTGGCCAGCGTTTTACTCTGGCAAAAGGTCAGCGGCATGCAGGAGCAACTGGCGCGCCAAAGCGCCGAGGCGCAAAGCCAGTCGATGGAGGCCCGTGCGTTGGCGCGCCAAGCCGTGTCGCTGGCGCAAGAGGCATCTGCCCGAACCGCCGTCTTTGACAGCCGCTTGAGCGAGGTTTCTCTGCAACGCAGCCAGCTTGAGGAGTTGATGCAAAGCCTGTCTCGCTCACGCGACGAGAATCTGGTGGTTGACATTGAATCGGCGCTGCGCCTGGCACAGCAACAAGCGCAACTCACAGGCAGCGTCGAGCCCTTGCTGGCGACTCTGAAAAGCGCCGATCAGCGTGTTCAGCGGGCCGCCCAACCCCGGTTGGCACCTTTGCAGCGTGCCATTGCGCGCGACATTGACCGGGTTAAATCAGCAGCTGTCAGTGACACACCGACCATGCTGATCAAGCTCGACGAACTGGTGCGCATGGCCGATGAACTGGTCTTGGCCAATGCCGTGGCACCGGCCCAGCCCCAGGAAAAATTGCATGATGCAACAACACCGCTGGCGCTGAGCTGGTGGCAGCGTGGCGCTCAGATCGTGATCAACGAGGCCCGTGGTTTGGTGCGGGTGAGTCGCGTGCAGGCACCAGAGGCGGCATTGTTGTCGCCCGAACAATCATTTTTCCTGCGCGAAAACTACAAACTCAAGCTGCTCAACGCCCGTTTGGGTCTGCTTTCGAGGCAAGTTGAGTCAGCCCGATCAGATTTGACTGTGGCCGAGGCTTCACTGAAAAAATATTTTGAGGCCAACTCGCGCAAAACCATAACTGCAATGACCTTGTTGCAGCAAGTTCAGGTGCAAATGCGCACCTTGCAATTGCCCCGGATTGATGAGACCCTGGCAGTGCTGGCAACGGCTGCTGCGGGGCGCTGACCATGCGTGTTGCCCTGTGGTTCATGGGTTTGTTCGCGGTGGCGGCTGCTCTGGCCTTGTTTGCCGGCAGCAACGAGAGCACGATTACCATTTTTTGGCCACCAAACCGCATTGATTTATCGCTCAACATGGTGCTGCTGTTGCTGGCACTGCTATTTTTTTTGGGACACCTGGCACTCAAGGCGCTGGCCGGACTGCTGGCCATTCCGGGGCAGGCGCGGTCGTGGCGCATCCGGCACCAGGAGCGCGCCATGCATGGGGCCATGCTCGATGCGCTGTCGCATTTGGTAGCGGGGCGCTTCATTCGGGCCAAAAAAGCGGCGGAGGTGGTGCTGGCACGAGAGGCTGCCATGACCCGCAGCGGCGAAGTCTGGTCAGAAGCACCGCGCTTGCGGGTGCTGGCGCACTTGCTAGCCGCAGAAAGCGCGCAAGCCTTGCAGGACAGGCCCGCACGCGAGGCGCATTTTCAGCAAGCCTTGGCGCAAGCGGCCCTGCTTGATGCCAGTGCTACCCGCGAGGGAGTTTTGCTGCGTGCAGTCAGGTGGGCCCTGGAAGACCGTGATGCATCAGCTGCTCTGGACTGGTTTGAACAACTCCCCAATGGTGTTTCGCGACGCACGGTGGCACTGCGTTTGCGGCTGAAGGTGGCCCGCATGGCGCGAAATCCAGATCTGGCACTCGAGACGGCACGCTTACTGGCAAAACACCGGGCGTTTTCCCAGGTATCAGCGCAAGGCTTGGTACGTGCGCTGGCGCTGGAAACCATTCAAGGTGCCTATGATGCCGACCAAATGCAGGCTGTGTGGCACAAGCTCGAATCGGCTGAGCGCAGTTTGCCCGAGGTGGCGTGTGCCGCTGCGTCACGCTGGTTGCAAGTAGGTGGCTCGGCCCACACCGCATTTGAATGGTTACTACCCATTTGGGAGCGCATGGTGACGGTGCCTGATGGTTTGTCTCAGGATCAAAAAATTGCCTTGATTCGTGTGCTGGAGATCGGTTTTTCGATCACCGAGGATGCCATCGACAGCGCTTGGTTGTCTCGCATTGAACACGTCCAACAGGCAAATCCTGGTGATGCACCATTGCAGTACCTAGCCGGTGTCGCTTGTCTGCATTTGCAGTTATGGGGCAAAGCGCAGCAGTTGCTAAAGCAGGCGCTGCCGCGTTTGAAAGATGCCGGTTTGCTGAGTCGGGCCTGGCAGGTGCTGGCTGAGTTGGCGCAGCGCCAGGGCGACGACACGCAGGCGGCAGTGGCCTGGAAAAACGCCGCACAGATTACTTTGGTTCGAAAAGCCTGAAATTCGTGGCCGGATTGCCTGCATGCTGGTGAATCTTTTTTTCTGCGTGACTAAGTCAGATTTCAAGCCTATCATTTGGTAATGAGCACATTTATTGAACACATCGTCAAATTGACGGATCATCGCGACCGCGATTTGCTGGAACTCACGCTGTCCAAGGCGTTGCTTGATTTACTCCCCATTGGCCGGATTGTGATTGCCCGCGTCATGCGTGAAGAAACCGACAAGCGCTGGCTGGAGGTAGCCAGATTGGATGCCAAGGGCGGCGGACGGGTGATTGACCCCTCGCGGGTTGATTTTCAGTCGCTGGTCAAGATTGAGGATGCCAGCGACCGCTTTAAGTGCCTGCAAAGCCGTAACCGGATCGAGATTGCCTGGGCCGGACCAGAAGGCCCGCGTATCAACATGCTGCCTCTGTTTTCAGATTCGCGCAGCGATGACGAAGGTGTGATCGAACTTCATTCGGAAGCTGCCTTGAGCCCAGACGCCCTGGCGATGGTTGATGCATTGCGCCGGATTTACCGCAACATGTATTCGTTGCTGGAGTTCAGCGATCGGGATGCCATGACCGGGCTGCTCAACCGCAAATCACTTGATGATGCGTTTTACAGTGCGGTACTCGAAGATCTGGAGTCAGCTGCTGGTGCTGCAGCGACACCTGCCGGAACCGATGCCTTGGGCGAGGAGCGTCGGCACCGGGTACCGGCCAACTATTGGTTGGGCTCAGCGATTATTGACAACTTTGGTTTGATCAATGACAAGCATGGTTATTCGGTTGCCGAGGAAGTGCAGTCGCTGGTGGCCCGCGTCATGAGCAACACTTTTCGCACTTATGACCGCCTTTACCGCTTTGGTGGTGAGCACTACGGCGTACTGATGCATTGCCCGGACGAAGCACTGGTGCTGGCTGCGTTCGAGCGGTTTCGCGCCAATGTTGAAAAATTCAGGTTTCCCCAAGTTGGCCGGGTCACGGTGAGTTGTGGCTTTACCAGCGTGATGGCCGATGACTCACCCAGCACTGCACTTGAAAAAACCGAGCGTGGCGTGGACTTCGCCAAACGCAGCGGTGGCAACAAGGCGTGTAGCTATCTGGGCTTGGTACGGCGGGGATTTTTTGCTGAGCCAGAGCCAGTGCTGTGACTGAGTCGGCTTGACAAGTCAACAAAATACAAAAAGGGCACTCAGTGCCCTTTTTGTTGACGGTTTGACCTTGCTCTTTCAGTGAACTTCTGCGCTCTCAAAGGCCAGCGTGGTCTGGCGCAGGTCACGCTTGGTTTCCACCAGCACCAGTGGACGCTCATCCTGGGGAGCCAATGCCGGGCGCTCACGCGGCACATGAACCGGTTTGGCTTCAGCAGCAATTGCCAACTGGACAGCCGCCACTTTGGCCGTATCTGAATTCACCCAATTCAGCCCGGATTGCTCTGCAATTTGCGCCAATTCGCTCACAGGGAGCACATAGGCTTGCAGTTTAGGCATACCGCTCGCAACCGGCACCGTTGCTGGTGCCGACACCACTGCTGGCATCGGTATTGGTAATGCAGTCGATTTAGCTGGCACGACCGGCAGCGTGCTGTGGTCCTGCGCCGGGGTCGCTGACGTAGTCAGGGCAGCGACAGTTTCGGCACTGACGGGGGTTACTGCCGGAACATCTGTGGCACTGTCAGCTTCAACCGTTGGCTGCGGCACCGCACTGGGTTTACTGAAATAAGATTTGCGCGGGGAAATCTCTGTTTCAACGCCTGCTTCAGTTTCCAGTGGCAGTGAAGCCTGCATGTTAGCGGCTTCGCTGGAGCGCTCCGAGCGCTCACCGCGCGGCCTGCGTTCACGGCCATAGCGGTCACGCGAGCGTTTTTCCCGCTGTGCACCGTTCTCACCGGACTCTGCAGCTGATACCCCGGAATCGGTGCTCGCTGCGGTGGTCTCGGCCGGGATAACAGCAGGAGTGGATTGCTCTTCAGCGCGATTTTCTTCTTCAGTGCGCGGGCCGCGTTCAGCACGACCGCGACCACCACGCTCAGTGCGCGGCGGGCGTTCTCCACGCTCTGCACCACGGCCAGGTCGGTCTGGACGTTGTTCGCTGCGCGCCTGCATCTCTGGCGCGTTGCTCAAGGGCTGGGCATCCAAACTGACATTGGCAGCTTCAGCTGCGTTGGGGTTGCCTTGAGCATCCAGTCGATCGCGCGAGCCGGCTGGACGATCACCACGGTCACCTCGGCCAGTACGGTTACCGCGACCTTCACCGCGACCACCACGCGCATCGGGTCCTTCACCACGACCACCACGACCATCGGGACGTGGACCACGACCTTCTGGTCGACCTTCTGGGCGACCTTCTGGGCGAGCTTCTGGGCGAGCTTCTGGGCGAGCTTCGCCTCGCGGCTCGCCACGGCGAGCACCGTCACGGGATGGACGACCATCACGGGAGATTGGCTTGTCTTCTTTGACTGCCTGCGGCGTAACCGGTGGCGCAGGTGGCTCGGCAGGGCCGGCTGAAAATAGGTTTTTGATCCAGCCAAAAAAACCCTTATCAACCACTACTGGTGCCGCTGCAACGGGTTTTGCCGGCGGCGGCACAACTTTGACTGGCTCTGGCTTGGGTGGAGCGATGGGGGCCGGGGCATCAGGCAATACACCTTTGATGATCGGGGTCTGCTTGTTGGTTGGCTCCTGGGAGCGGCGGGTGACGGTGGTGGCATCCTCAATAACTTCAGCCATCTTGTAGCTGGCTTCGATGTTGTCCAGCCGTGGGTCGTCGTGTTTGAGACGCTCCAGCTTGTAATTCGGGGTTTCGAGCGACTTGTTGGGCACCATCAGCACATTGATTCGCTGTTTGAGTTCAATTTTGGCAATTTCAGTGCGTTTTTCGTTCAGCAGGAAAGATGCCACTTCGACCGGAACCTGGCACAGCACGGAGGCGGTGTTGTCCTTAAGCGACTCTTCCTGGATGATGCGCAAAATCTGCAGCGCGCTGGATTCCGTGTCGCGGATGTGGCCAGAGCCACCGCAGCGTGGGCAGGGTATCGAAGCACCCTCACTGAGCGCCGGGCGTAAGCGCTGACGGCTCATTTCCATCAAGCCAAATTTGCTGATGGTGCCAAATTGCACACGGGCCCGGTCTTGCCGCAGTGCGTCGCGCAGGCGGTTCTCAACATCGCGGCGGTTGCGGCTTTCTTCCATGTCGATAAAGTCGATCACGATCAGACCACCCAAGTCACGCAGACGGGCTTGACGGGCGACTTCTTCGGCGGCTTCCAGGTTAGTGCGGGTGGCAGTTTCTTCGATATCGCCGCCCTTGAT